>JACCZA010000234.1 GCA_013696185.1 Actinomycetota bacterium | reverse complement strand
GCGACACCGCGCGGCGGCGGAACACCGCCGGCCGAGCGCGAGACGATCGTCGAGGTGCCCGGCCCGCCCGCCGCCTCTCGGCAGCGGAAGAAGCCGGTAGAGGAGGCGCCCCTCGTAATTCCGATCCGGCCCGCCATTCCAGGCCTCGCTCCGAAGCTCACGGCCGGCGGCTACGTCTTCCCGGTCTACGGCCCGTCGTCGTTCATCGACACCTACGGGGCCCCGCGGGCGAGTGTGCCGTGGCACCACGGCGACGACATCTTCGCGCCGCTCGGCGCGCCGATCCTCGCCGTCGCCGACGGCACGGTCTTCTCGGTCGGCTGGAACACCGTTGGAGGCCTGCGGCTGTGGCTGCGCGACCGGCAGGGGAACGAATTCTATTACGCCCACCTCTCCGCGTTCTCGCCCCTCGCCGTCGACGGCGCCCACGTCCGCGCGGGCTCGGTGCTCGGCTTCATGGGCAACACGGGAGACGCGGCCGGGACGCCCTACCACCTGCACTTCGAGATCCATCCCGTCTCGCTGCTGCACCTCGGCTACGACGGCGTCGTCAACCCGACGGCCTACCTGCTCGCCTGGGAGCGCGCCGAGGATCTCGACTTCTCGACGGAGCGGCTCGTCTTCGACCCACGCTTCGACTGGGCGCCGCAGCTCATCTCCGCGACGCCGCTCCCCGAGCCCGGTGCGATCCTCCTCGCCTCCTCGGACATCTCGAGCGCCAGCGGCCTGGAGCCCGGCTCCCTCCGGCGCGCGCTCGACGACTCCACGGAGCTCGCGACGTCGAGCGCCGTACCGACGGCCGGCTCGCCGGCGGCCCCGGCAGGAGCGACGACCGCTCTCCGCCGAGCCGAGCGCGTGAAGCTCGAGCGGAAGCTGCGCCAGCAGGCCCTCGACTACGCCTCGGCCTCGTCTGCCGCGGTGCCGTTCCTCTCGGCCCCGTGGGACAGCCTGGCCGTCTGCGAGGCAGGAGGCAACTGGGACGCCGACACCGGCAACGGCTACCAGGGCGGCCTGCAGTTCGCACCGGGCACCTGGAGGGCCTTCGGCGGCGAGCGGTTTGCGCCCACGGCCGATCAGGCGACGAGAGAGCAACAGATCACGGTCGGCGAGCTCGTCCTCGCGGGCCAAGGCTGGACTGCCTGGCCGGCCTGCAGCTCGCAGCTCGGCCTGCGCTAGGAGGGATTGGCGCAATGGCCGGGTGCGGTTCCGGTGGGTAGCTCGTACGACCATCCCTCCTGCCACTCATGCGGGTTGCGCACAAGTTCCTCCAGCTTCTCGCCGGCGACGAAATGGTCTAGCGCCCACCAGGTCGAGACGTGCCCGATCACCAACACGCGTTCGCCATCGTGTCGGCGGGCAAGGTCATTCAAGAACCACTCGTGACGCTCGACGGCTTGACGCCAGCTCTCGCCTTCCGGGAACGGCGTGTCGATCCGCAGCGGCCGCTCGTCCACCAATTGCGCCACCGGCATCCCGTTCATAGCGCCGTAGTTGCATTCGCGGAGGCGCCAGTCTTTGAGGATCGGGATATCACCGTCGCCAAAGGCGATGGTGGTCGTCTCGACCGCGCGAGCGAGATCAGAGGTAAAGATCGCCGCCAGGTTCTCGTTCCGTCGGCGGTCCCCCAATTCCTTCGCCAGCCGCTTGCCGTTCTCAGAGAGCCGCCCCCCAAGCCATCCCGTGGCGATGCCCCGCTCGTTGTCTTCCGTGAGCGAGTGTGTTTCAAAGATGACCTCGACACTCACGGCTGGTCAGCCACTTTGGCAGACGACTCCCACGGGAATGTCCAGGCCGCGAGGGGCGGCGAGATCACGTAAAGCCAGCCGTCGTTTCGCCAATCCCTCCCAGCAGGACGCGGGGCAGGTGAGGCGCGTGGGGGAAACCGCGTTCCCCCACGCTCGACGGAGAGGGCGGGATTTGAACCCGCGATCCACCTTTCGGCAGATACGCGATTTCCAGTCGCGCTCCTTAGGCCACTCGGACACCTCTCCAGAGTGCGCCCAAGGGTAGCCGGGGCGGGCCTGCTGTAGCGTCTCGCGGTGGAGTACCGCCCTCTCGGCAGCACCGGCATGGTGGTCTCGCGGCTCGCCCTCGGCTGCGGCAACTTCGGCGGTGTCGGCTCCGCGCCCGCCTTCTTCGGGCAGGGCGAGAACGAGGAGCAGGCTCGCGCCATCCTCGATGCCGCAGTCGAGCTCGGGATCACCCTCCTCGACACGGCGGACGCCTACGGCGGCGGCCGCAGCGAGCGCTGGCTCGGCCGCTGGCTCGAGGGGCAGCCGGCCGAGCGCCGCAGCCGCGCCGTGCTGACGACGAAGGTCTTCCACTCGGTCGAGGGCGATCCCACCGACTCGGGCCTCGCCCGCGACCGCGTCCTGCGTCAGGTGGAAGGCAGCCTCGAGCGGCTGCGCGTCGCCCGTATCGACCTGTACCTGATCCACGAGCCCGATCCCGAGACGCCGCTCGAGGAGACGCTCGAGGCGCTCGACGAGCTCGTCCGGGACGGGCGGGTGCGGGCGATCGGGGCGAGCAACATCGCGGCGGAGGAGCTCGAGCGGGCGCTCTCGATCAGCCGTGAGCGGGGCCTCGCGCGCTTCGAGTGCGTCCAGAACGCCTACTCGCTGCTCGAGCGGGGCGTCGAGACGTCCGTGCTCCCGCTCTGCGAGCGCGAGGGCATCGCCTTCACAGCCTTCAGCCCGCTCTCAGGCGGCTGGCTGACGGGCAAGTACCGCCGTGAGCAGGCGCCGCCTGCGGGGTCACGGATGGCCCTGCGTCCGGAGGCCTACGAGGGGCTGCTGGACGACCGCGTCTTCACCGCCGTCGAGGGACTCATGGGGGCCGCCGACGCGCGGGGCATCGACGCGGCGACGCTCTCGCTCGCCTGGCTCCTCGGCGAGGAGCGGGTCACCTCGGTCATTCTCGGCCCACGCCGGCCGGAGCACCTCGAGCCGGCGCGCGCGGCGCTGGCGCTCGAGCTGACTGCCGCCGAGCGGGCGGAGCTCGGGGCGCTCTTCTCCAGAGGAGACTAGAGGCGCTGCAGGAGCGCCGGGGCGCCCTCGCCGGGCTCCTCGGAATCCTCGTGCGGCTCGGCGGCGATGAAGGTCATCGCCCCGAGCATCGTCAGCATCAGGGCGACCGTGACGACGATGAAGACCGGCAAGCCGCGCCTCCCCGGGAAGTCCGGCCGCACGCGCGGCAGCAGGAACGAGCTCGCAAGCGCGAAGCAGATGAAGACGCCGCCGATCGAGAGGAGCGCCACCGTGCGGGGGCCGGTCAGGGCGAGCAGCACGCGCGCGAAGGTATCACTCGGGGCCCTGGAGCCGCACGCGCAGGAGGTCCTGCCGCGGCGGCCGCGCGACTGAGTAGGGTCCCGCGGGATGGCAATCGACGAGCGTCTCGCCGCCTACGCCGAGCTGACGGTCCGCGTCGGCGTGAACGTGGGCGAGGGGCAGGACGTGCACGTGAACTGCATGCTCGAGCACGCTCCCCTCGCGCGCGCCATCGTCAGATCCGCCTACGACGCGGGCGCCCGGCACGTCCTCGTCCACTACGTCGACAAGCAGGTGGCGCACGCGCACATCGAGCGGGCGCCGGAGGAGTCGCTCGGCTGGTCGCCTCCGTGGATGATCCAGCGGATCAACGAGCTCGGTGCCGCGAGCGGCGCCCTGATCCAGATCGCAGGCGATCCCGATCCGGAGCTCTTCGACGACCTCGATCCCCGCAGGATCGGCCTCTCGCTCGCCAAGGGCGTGCAGAGCGCTCACCTGCGCGTGGTGACCGGCAAGCTCGTGAACTGGACGATCGTCGCCTACCCGACCGAGGGCTGGGCGAAGATCGTCTTCGGCGAGCCGGATGTCGAGCGCCTCTGGGATGCGGTCGCCCACGCCGTGCGCCTGGACGCGCCCGACCCCGTCGAGGCGTGGCGCGTCCACGTCGAGCGCCTGGCCGCGAGGGCAGAGCAGCTGAACGAGCGGCGGTTCCGGGCGGTCCGCTTTCGCGGGCCTGGTACGGATCTGACCGTAGGACTGCTCCCTCGTTCCCGCTGGGACTCCGCCCGCGCGACGACGGGCTTCGGGCGCTCGCACGTGCCCAACATGCCGACGGAGGAGGTCTTCACGACGCCCGATCGCGAGCGGACGGAGGGCACGGTGCGCTCGACCCGGCCGCTCGAGCTCCAGGGGAAGATCGTGCGCGACCTCGAGCTGCGCTTCGAGGGCGGGCGCGCCGTCGACGTGCGGGCGAGCACCGGGGAAGAGATCGTGCGCACCCAGCTGGAAGCAGACGACGGCGCCCGGCGACTCGGTGAGATCGCCCTCGTGGACGGCACCTCCCGCGTCGGCCGGACAGGGATCACGTTCTTCAACACGCTCTTCGACGAGAACGCGACGTGCCACATCGCCTACGGTCAGGGCATCCCGAGCGCGATCGAAGGTGCGGACGGCCTCGACGCCGAAGCGCTCCTCGAGCTGGGCGTGAACCAGTCGTCCCTGCACACGGACTTCATGATCGGCGGCCCCGAGGTCGAGGTCGACGGCATCGAGGACGGCGGCAACGCCGTGCCGCTCATCCGCGACGACGAGTGGCAACTGGCTTAGACGATCGAGTCGCGCCCCTGGCCCGCCGCGGCAGTTGCACCACCTCGCAGCTGCGATCGATCCGATCGATCCTGTCGGCGACCACCACGTCGCGGCCGAGACCGCAGTCGATCGTGTCGCGCATGCCGTCGCGGGCCAGCACGAGGTCGTTTCCCGGGCCGCCGCTGATGCGGTCCCGCCCCGCCCCGCCCGTCAGCCGATCCTCGCCCGGGCCGCCCTCGAGGACGTCGTCGCCGGCACCCCCGTCCCCGACGTCGTTGCCGGCGCCGAGGCGCATCCTGTCGTTTCCCGCACCCCCGCGAAAGACGTCGGCCAGCGGCGTGCCCGCCAGGAGATCGGATCCGGGTCCCGCGTTCACCTGCACCCCCTCGCTGGCAGGGGCGGCGCGCGGCTGCGGCGGAGTGGCCGGGCGAGCGGCAGGAGCCGCGGGCGCGGACGAGGCCGGCGC
>JACCZA010000230.1 GCA_013696185.1 Actinomycetota bacterium | reverse complement strand
CACCTACTCAGGATCGCCTCCACACTTCGATAAGTAAAATACGAACTTATGAACGACACAAGAAGAAAAGCTGATCGATTGCTCGGAATCGAGTTCCGGCACCTCGCCGCCCTCGAGGAGATCGTCGAGACCGGCTCCTTCGCCGCCGCGGCGCGCCGGCTCGGCTACACGCAGTCAGCGATCAGTCAGCAGATCGCGGTGCTCGAGCGGGCGGCCGATCTCCAACTGCTGGAGCGCCCGGGCGGCCGGCGTCCGGTGACCGCGACCGAGGCCGGCGAGCGCCTGCTCCGCCACGCATCGCGCGCTACCGCAGCGATGCGCGCCGCCGAGGCCGACCTGCACGCACTCGCCGAGGGCGACGCCGGCACTCTTCGCGTCGCCACGTTCCAGAGTGTCGGCGTGCGCGTGATTCCACCCGTGATGCGTCTCTACGTCGCGCGTCGGCCTGCGATCGAGGTCAAGCTCGTCGAGGCCGACCACGGACTCCTGATCGAGCTGCTCGTGCGCGGCGAGCTCGACCTTGCGTTCGTCGCCGACGCGGTCGTGACCGCGATCGAGCAGATCGAGGTGCTGACCGACTCGTACGTGCTTCTTGCTCCCACGAGCTCGGAGCTCGCGCAGCGCGAAAGGACAGTGAGCATTCGAGAGATCGCCCGGCTCCCGCTCATCGCCTATCGCGTCCCGACGCAGGGCGGCGAAGCGCACCTCCGCCGCAAGGGCTTCGACCCCAGAATCGTCTTCCGATCCGACGACAGCGGCATCGTCCAGGGTCTCGTCGGTGCAGGCGTCGGTTACGCGCTCGTACCCCGGCTCACCGTGGACCGGAGCGACACCGATGTCGCAATGCTCGAAGTACGCGGCATCCCACCCCGGGAGATCGGGCTCGCCTGGCACGCCGACCGCAGGCTCTCACCCGCAGCCACGGCATTTGTCGACGTCGTCGAGGAAGTCGCCGCCGGTCTGCGCGCGCGAGAACTCTCCTAACAAGGGGAGAAACTCATGTGGCCGACGTTTCCGTGGCGCTCACCCGGTAGTAGGAGCAGCGATGCAACAGCGACTGGGTTGGTACTATACGAATCGACGAGGATAGTATGCGAACTGAGGGTATTAGTTGACAGACGATGTGACGAAATATCAGCGTCTTGCACGCATCGGCAGCGCCTTTACCCCCCGCGCGCCCGTTGACCGGCTCGCCCTCCTCTCAGGCCGGCGTCCACAGATCATGGAGGTTGTAAGCGCAGTGGGGCAGAAAGGGCTTCACGTTGCTCTCTACGGGGAGCGTGGAGTCGGAAAGACCTCTCTTGCCAACGTCCTCTCCGAAATCTTCCACAATCAGAATCTTCCCGAATACCGGGCGGTGATGATCAACTGCAACACCGAGGATGTGTTCGATTCGATCTGGCGGAATGTGTTCCGCGAGTTGCATCTTGCGCTCGAAGACGATGCATCTCCCGAGGACGTGCGCTACCACCTCTCGCGCCTTGACCCGCCCGCGATCATCGTCATTGACGAGCTCGACCGTGTAGAGGACGACGACTCACTCTCGCTGCTGTCTGACACGGTCAAGTCCCTCTCGGATCGCGCTGTGCCCTCGACGCTCG
Source organism: Actinomycetota bacterium (assembly GCA_013696185.1). Classification (GTDB taxonomy): domain Bacteria; phylum Actinomycetota; class Thermoleophilia; order Gaiellales; family Gaiellaceae; genus JACCZA01. The sequence goes on along the minus strand of JACCZA010000230.1, from coordinate 5,788 downwards.
TCCTGGTGGGCGTTGCCGGTTCGGTCGATGAGTTGATCGGTGAGCACCGCTCGGTCGAGCGTGCGCTCGTACAGGTCGAGATGCCGCGCATGTCGCTCAGCGAATTGCGAGAGGTCCTAGAGCGGGGCTTTGGCGAGATTGGCTTGACGGCGCGTCCCACCGCGCTCAACAAAATCACCGCTCTCTCAGAAGGACTTCCGCACTTCACCCATCTGCTTGGGGGCTTCGCCAGCGAACGCGTCGTTGCTGACGACCGCAACGAAGTAGTGCTCGCCGACGTTGACGCTGCGATCGACCGGGCCGTGACTACGCACACAATGCGGAGCGCCTACCAGACCGCCACGCGTAGCACGCGTGCTGACAACCTCTACCCGGACGTACTGCTGGCCTGCGCGCTCGCCGCGAAGGACGCGCTCGGGTTCTTTTCGGCGGGAGCGGTTCGGGATCCACTCGAAATCGTCGCCAAGCGACGGCTTCAGATTCCGGCATTCGCCAGACACCTGAAACAGTTCTTGCAGCCCGAGCGCGGATCGGTGCTGTACCGCACCGGCGAGCCTCGTCGGTACTTCTACCGTTTCGCCAACCCGCTCCTGCAGCCTTACGTGATCCTCAACGGCCTTGCCGAGAATCGCATCACCGATGAAGAAGTGGCAGAGCTTCAGGGCATCGACTTCACCAGTGAGTCGCCTCTCGAGCAACGGAGGCTCTTTTAGCGCTTCGGCTACGTCCGCACCGCGGCTGCAGTTCCCGTGTCCACCGCTGACACAGCGACTCCAGGTCAAGATGCATCTGCCTCGCGGAGATGTCTCTATCTCGTGCTTACTAGGAGCCAAGTTCGAGCCGGCGGGCGGCCCGCTCGAAGACGGCCGCGATCCGGTCGAGTCGCCGCTGGAGCTCCCGCGCCGAGGCGGCGCGCTTGCGCCTCAGCGAGCTGGCGAGCCAGGGGCCGGGGGCGCGAGAGCCGGGCTCGCCGCGGAGCGAGGCGAGCTCCTCCCACAGCCCCGGGGAGGGTGTCGTGCGCGCCTTCGCCGCCCAGCCGAAGCCGGGATGACCGGGCCGGTGCCGAGCCGCGTCGAGCTCGAACACCTCGCGGCCGACGTGACGCGCGAGCCGGTTGCGTCCTGAACGGGCCGCCGCACGCGCTGCCGCGCCGAGGTTCTCCCGCTCGAGCGCGTCGAGCGCCGCGTCGAGCGACTCGACGTCGAGCAACGCCTGCAGGTGCAACGTCGACTGCTTGTCGCGGGCGTGGATCGACTCGAGCGTACGCGCGACCGTCGCGAACGCCGCGCGCAGCGCCAGCCAGTCGGCGCCGGTAGAAGCGACCGTCTCGTAGCGCGTCAGCGCCGCATCGACGTGTTGGGTCTCGAAGCCGGCCGCGCGGGCGACTTCGAGCCGGCCGTGGTGCCGCAGGTCGGAGGCCCGAGCCCCCAGATTGAGCAGGGCCTCCGGGGCCGCGTCGGCGGTCATGACGAAGCGCGCGTAGAGACGGGTCTCACGGACGAGGTCGGCGAAGCTGACGATCTCCGTCGTGTCGTATTGCGTGTGGTACTGGGTCCGCCAGTAGCTCCTCGGGAGGGTGTTGACGTTCAGCGAGGGAATGCCGGCGGCGAGGTACGGCCACTGCTCGGTGCCGGTGCGCGGGACGCCGTACTGGACCCCGTAGGGCAGCAATCCGTCGCGTCGGGCGCTGCCGCAGACTCGCCGACAGAAGCGGCGCAGCTCCGGTGGCGTGTCGATGAACATGGGCAGCGGCATCCCTGAGCCTTCGATGTTGAGGTAGAAGGGAACGCTGCGCCCCCAGTTGCGGTGCTCTTCGTTGACGCGCCAGGACGCTCCGATCAGCCAGTCGAACGCAGAGTCGGCAAGCCCGTACTCCTCGGCCGTGTGGGAGCCGAAGAGGATCGGGCGCTCCGGGACGTGCCCCGCATCCAGCATCGCCTTCGCGATTCCGAGCGTCGAGGCGACGCCGGTCGCGTCGTCGAAGGAGCCGGAGAACCAGCCGTCGTGGTGGCCCGCGACGACGATCGGCGGGCCGCTGCGTCGGCCGGGGATGGTGCCGGCCGTATTGTGGCCGTTGACGCCCGGCCGCAGCTCGACCTCCAGCGTCAGGCGTGCCGGCACCGATCCCGAACGCTGCAGCTCGATCAGGCGCAGAGCGTGATCGCCCGCGATCGTCGCGAGCGGGACCGAACCACCGATCCAGATCCCGTCGAAGGCGCCGAGCGCGCCGTCCATCTGGTAGAAGCGCCCTCCGGGCAGGCACGCACAGACCACGGCGAGTGCTCCCGCGTGGGTCGCTTCGGCGGCGGTCAGCGAGGGCCACAGGAAGTGATCGCCGGGCCAGTCGACCAGCACGATCCTTCCTGCCACGCCGACGCGCTCGAGCTCCTGTCGCGACCCCCGGCCGGCGAACACGAGCTGCGCCTCGATGCCGCCGGGGGGCGTCGGCGGGGAGCCGCCGAACGAGGCGCAGGGGAAGGACTCGCCCGCCGCCTCGAGCGCGGCGCCGCGGAACCGCCAGCCGTCGACCGGCACCGGCTCGAGCCGGACGTCCTCGAGCCCGATCGAGCGCATCGTGTCTGCGAGCAGCGCGCAGACCTCGTCCTCCTCCGGCGTCCCCGCGACGCGGAAGCCGAGTGGGCTCGAGCCGATCGCGCTCATCTGCTCGACCACCGAGCGCATGAACCCCTCGTCGACCGCCGCCTCGACGGGATGCGTGGGCCGACTCGCCTGCCGGCTCACGAGGCGTAGACGAGGGCGAAGCCCGGTGAAAGCCAGAAGGGCGAGAAGCGCGCCGGCGTCGACGAGAGGGGAAGCAACTCGTCGGCGATGGCGATCCCCAGGTGCTCCTCGAGGAAGCGGCGGCGGGCCAGCACCCGCGACCACGCCTCCGGGTGCCGTCCGGAGAGCTCCGCTCGCAACGCTTCGTCCGCCACGGCGACCGTGTCCTCGCAGTTGGCCGCCCAGCCCGGTCTCGTCGTGTCGGGAATGATGTCGCACTGCAGCGCCATCCCCGAGACGAGCGTCTCGGTCGAGCCCGGATACACCGGACTGTCGAGCCATTCGTCCAGGTGAATCAGGTGGCCTGGATTCAACGCGGGAGCGAAGGCTCCGGCGAGCGCCTCTTCCACCGCACCTTGGATCTCGGCGCCGCCGACGCCGATGCGAACGGTCTCGTACCAGGTCGCGATCGCGCGCCAGTACGGGACTGCCATCTGCTCGAGATACCCCTCGCTCTCTGCGCTCAGATCCTCTGGGCCGTGTGCGAGCAAACCGGCCCGCGCGGAGAGGCCGCCCCAGAACCCGACTGCGGTCGTGACCGCGTCGCCGAGCTCCAGGGGGCGGTCGGTCGGGCTCCTGAGCCCGATCGCGACCTCGGGGCCGGACGCGAACATGACGTGGGCCGAGAGCGGCTCGCCTGCGTAGCCCATCGCGGCGACCGCGTCGAGCTCGGTCAGGCCCGGCCGAGCAGACGTCGTGATCCGCGCGACGCACGCTGACGCTCGGGCGGCCGCCCACTCGAACGCGGCCAGCTGATCGGCCCCGTTGCCGGCCCGCAGACCGCCGGCTGAGCTCATCAACGCTCCCGTCGCGTCGGTGACAAGTTCGGGATCTCCGGCGGCGTCTCGAAGCGCATCGACGAAGAACGCGGGGGCCGCGATTGCGGGCGTCGGCGACTCCCATTCCTCCGGGGCGACCGTCTTCCAGCCGACGACGCCGACGCTGTCGCCCTTCTGGATGCCCGCGCTGCGAAGGAGGGCCGGAACCGTCTGGCCCCGCCGGCGATCCTGGCCCATCAGGCTGAGTGAGGGACAGAGGACGATCTCGACCCCGTGCGCTGCGAGCTCCGCGTAGACGGCGCCCTCGTTGCCCACGGCGAGAAGCGCTCGGTCCTCCGCGAGGAGCAGCAGCGCTTCCTCGAAGCGAGGGTCGAAGCCGCAGAGGAAGGCGATGTTCGCGAAGTGCTCGCGATCGCCGTAGACGGCGATCCAGTCCGTTCCGACCGCCTCGCACAGTGCAGCCCGCCGGCGCGCGAACTCGGCCGCGGCGATTCGGGGCAGAGCGACCGGCAGCTCGAGCGGCGGCTGCTCCACTGCCGCGAGCACGATCGACCGGCTCGTCACGAGGTGGTGGAGCCGAGCGGAGCCTCGGCAGCGAGCTCGGCCAAGCGGTCGCGCAGGAACCCGGCGGAGCCGCGCACCGAGTCGTCGAAGGAGCGCTCCCGCGACGACGCCAGCGGCGTGCGGTCGACGGGCGCGACGAACTCGAGAGTGAGATAGCCGTCATAGCCTGCCGCCGCGAGCGCGCGGAGCATGTCGAGCCACTCGAACGATCCTTCCCCGGGCGGATACCGGTTCGAGTCTGCGACGTGTACGTCGGCGATCCGGGTTCCCGCGTCCGCGATCGCTCCGCGCCAGGACGCCTCTTCGATGTTCATGTGGAAGAGGTCGAGACAGATCCCACAGTCGCCTCCGACCTCCTCGGCCAGCGCGAGGGCCTGGTCGCAGCGGTTGACGAAGTGCGTCTCGAAGCGGTTGAGCGGCTCGACCGCGAGGCGGACGCCCAGCTCGGTCGCGTACTCCTGGCACTCGCGGAGGCCCTCGACGCACCAGGCCCACTCCGTCTCGGGGGAAGCCATCGGCTCGAGCTTGCCTACGGCCGAGGGCGTGACGGTGAGGATGTCGCCGTTCAGGTCGCTCACAAACCGAAGCGCGTCCTTGACGTAGGCGACGCCGGCCCGCCGAACCTCGCCGTCCGCGTGCACGAGGTCTCGCCCACCCACCATCCGCGTCACGCCGCCCCAGCACTCGAGCCCGTGCAGCTTCAGCCGCCGGGTGAGCTCGCCGGCGTCGTACAGCGCCGGCTCCGCTGAGATCTCGATCGCGTCGTAGCCGCAGCGGGCGAGCCGCTCGACCGTCGCCTCGATCGGCTCCGGGTGGATCCAGTTGTGCATGGCGAGCTTCACGGAACGGGTACGGCGTCCTCCCGGGCCGGCGGTGCGCCGGCCGCCTGGAGGCGGCGAAGCTCTTCGATCGGGATGTGGCAGCGCATCCAGTGCCCTGCCTCGACCTCGACGAAGGGAGGTTCCTCCTGCGCGCAGATCGCTCCGAGCTTGCGCGGGCAGCGCGTGTTGAACACGCAGCCGCTCGGCGGGTCGGCGGAGCTCGGAATCTCACCTTCGAGCCGGATCCGCTCGCGCTCGGTTCCGTCGATGCTCGGCACGGCGGAGAGCAGCGCCTCGGTGTAGGGGTGATGGGGGCCCGAGAAGACGACCTCCGCGGTACCGAGCTCCATCAGCCTCCCGAGGTAGAGGACCGCAATCCGGTCCGAGATGTAGCGCACGACGCCGAGATCGTGCGAGATGAAGAGGAACGCCACCCGGCGTTCCGCTTGGAGCTCGACCAGCAGGTTGAGGATCGCCGCCTGGACGGACACGTCGAGCGCCGAGGTGGGCTCGTCGCAGACGACGAGGGCAGGGTTGCCGACGAAGGCGCGCGCAATCGCCACACGCTGCTTCAGCCCGCCGGAGAGCTGCACGGGTTTCTGCGTCAGCGTGCGCGCCGAAAGTCGGACCCGCTCTGCCAGCTCGAGCGCGCGCCGTTCCGCCTCCTTCCCTCTCACCCCGGCGAGCTTCTTCAGCGAGCGGAGGAGGATCCGCCTGACGGAGTGACGGCGGTTGAGCGCCGAGTCGGGGTTCTGGAAGATGATCTGGAGCGCAGCGAGGTCCGCCTGCGATCGCTTGGTGAAGTGGGGAGCGAGCGTCTGACCCTCCAGCTCGATCACCCCG
>JACCZA010000136.1 GCA_013696185.1 Actinomycetota bacterium | reverse complement strand
AATGAGGTCGCTCAGGCTCCTCGGCTACGGCTGGGCGCACCATTTCAAGATCATGTCCCGCGACCCGTTCAACGGCTTCCTCGCCGTCACGTGGCCGCTGTTCTTCGCCACCGTCGCCTTCTTCATGTTCCGCACGAGCGGCGATGCGCAGGCCCTCTTCATCGCCTCGCTGGGAGCGACGGTGATGGGCATGTGGTCGGTCACCAGCACGTCTGCCGGCGCCGCGATGCAGCGCGAGCGCTGGCACGGCACGCTCGAGCTGCTCGTCGCCACGCCCGTCCACTTCTCGCTGATCCTGCTGCCGATCACGCTCGCGATGTCGACGATCGGCCTCTACTGCCTCGTCTCGACACTCCTCTGGGGGCGTCTGCTCTTCGGGATCGACCTCCAGATCGAGCACCCGCTCCTCTTCTTCGTCGCCGTGCCCGCGACGATCATGTCGATCGGCCTGCTCGGCTTCCTGCTGGCCGTGAGCTGCGTCCGCTACCGGACCGGCTGGGCGCTCGGCAACGCGCTCGAGTTCCCGGTCTGGCTGATCTGCGGGCTGCTCGTCCCGATCACCCTCCTGCCCGACTGGGTCCGCCCGATCTCGTGGGCGCTCGCGCCCACGTGGGGCATGAACGCGATCCGCGAGTCGGCGACCGGCGGCTCGGTGCTCCCCGACGTGGCAGCCTGCCTGGCACTCGGGCTCGGGTACGGCCTCGTGGGCGTGATCGTGCTCGAGGCGGTGCTGCGCTCGGCGCGGGCCCGGGGCACGCTGGCGCTGACGTGACCTCGCTGCGGATCTTCTTCGTCGGCGGAATGACGAGCTACCGCGCGCTCTTCGGCTGGCTGACGCCCTGGATCTTCGTCCCCACGCTCCTCGTCGTGCCCGTCTTCCAGATCCTGCTCTTTGCCTATATCGGGCGGGCGGCGAACCTCGAGTCGGACGGCTTCTACGTGATCGGCAACTCGCTCCAGTCGGCCGCGCTTCCCTGCGTCTTCGCGATGGGCCACACGATCAGCGGCGAGCGCTACCAGCAGACGCTCGGCTTCATCCTCACGACGCCGGCACGGCGGCTGCCGCTCTTCCTCGGTCGGGCGCTGCCGGTGGTGGGAAACGGCGTCGTCGTGTCCGTGTTCGCGTTCGCCTGCGGCGTGCTGCTGCTCGACTTCGATCCGCCTCTCTCCTCGCTGCCGCCGCTCGCGCTCGTGATCGTGGTCACCGCCGTGTCCTGCACCGGCCTCGGGCTCCTGAACGGGGCCGTCGGCCTGCGGATCCGTGACACCTCGATCCTCTCGAACGTCATCCTCGGGCTGCTCCTCATCTTCTGCGGCGTCAACGTCCCGCTCGACGAGCTGCCCGGCTGGATCAGCACGACCGCGCAGGGGCTGCCGCTCACGCACGGGATCGAGGCCGCCCGCGAGGTCGCGGGAGGCGCAGGGCTCGCGAGCGTTCGCGGGCTCGTCGCCACCGAGCTCGCCGTCGGGGCGGCGTACCTCGTCGCGGGCCTCCTGCTCCTGCGCTACTTCGAGCGGCAGAGCCGCCGCCACGCCACCCTGGAGCGAGCGTGATGCACGTCGCGCGCCTCTTCTGGGTCGGCTGGCTCTTCCACCTGAAGAGCCTGCTGCTCTCGACCTTCTTCCTGCTGATCTCGGTGCTCCAGCCGGTGATCTTCGCCTCGATCGCCTTCTTCATGTGGCGGACGGGCTCGCGCGAGGGGACGCTGCTCGACATCGCGCTCGGCGCGGGGTTGATGGGCATGTGGTCCTCGACGCTGTTCGGCTCGGGCGGCGCCATCCAGTGGCAGCGCTGGCAGGGGACGCTCGAGATCCTCGTCGCGGCACCGCCTCGCTTTCTCCTGACGATGCTGCCGCTCACGCTCGCGACCGCGACGAACGGCCTCTACGCCATCGTCGCGACGCTCTTCTGGGGGCGCGTGCTCTTCGGCGTGCCGCTCGAGTTCGAGCAGCCCCTCCTCTTCCTGCTCGCGCTGCCGGTGACGGTCCTGGGCCTGGGACTGCTCGGGCTCGTGATGGCCTCGACCTTCGTCCTCTACCGCAGCGCGAGCGCGTTCTCGAACCTGCTCGAGTACCCGGTCTGGCTCGTGACGGGCCTCCTCGTGCCCGTCTCGCTCCTGCCGGGCTGGGCCGAGCCGCTCTCGTGGGTACTCGCGCCGACGTGGGGCGTCCGGGCGATCCGGGACGCGGCCCACGGCACGGGCGATCCGCTCTTCGCGATCGGCATGTGCCTGCTGCTCGCTGCCGTCTATCTCGCGATCGGCACTTTCACGATGGCGAACTTCGAGCGGCTCGCGCGCACGCGCGCGACTCTCTCCCTGACGTGAGCGCTGCCGTCCGCGTCTTCTTCGTCGGCGGCCTGTTCAGCTACCGGGCGCTGTTCAACTGGATCAGCCCGGTCATGTACGTGACGACGATGCTCGGCAGCCCGCTCTTCCAGATCCTCTTCTTCACGTTCCTCGGGCGTCAGAACGGCGGCGAGGGCGACGCCTTCTACGTGGTCGGCAACGGGGTGCAGGTGAGCGCCATGGCCGGCATCTACGGCATGACGATGACGATCGCGAACGAGCGTCAGTTCGGCACCCTCTCGCCGCTCCTCGCCACGCCCGCCAACCGGCTCGCGCTCTTCCTCGGGCGTGCTCTGCCGGTGATCGTGAACGGGCTCGTCGTCTCGGCCTTCGGCTTCCTCGTCGGACTCACCCTGCTCGACTTCAGCCTGGCGCTCGCCGACGTGCCGGCGCTCGTCACCGTCGTCGTCGTCACCGTTGCGTCCTGCACCGCCCTCGGGATGCTGCTCGGCTCGATCGGCCTCCGGGCGCGCGACGTCTTCTTCGTCTCGAACCTCGTCTACTTCCTGATGCTGCTCGTCTGCGGTGTGAACATCCCGGTCGACGACCTGCCCGGCTGGCTGGAGGCGATCGGGCGCTCCGTGCCGCTCACCCACGGGATCGAGGCGGCGCGGGAGGTCGCGGGCGGCGCGGCGCTCGCAGACGTGTCCGGGCTCCTCTGGCGGGAGCTCGCGATCGGCGGGGTCTACGCCTCGCTCGCCTTCGTGCTCTTCCGCTTCTTCGAGGTGGAGAGCCGCCGCCGGGCCTCGCTCGAGACCTACTAGGGCGAGATGGGGAGCCCGTCCCGCCCTCGCCGTGTCGGCCGCTCGACCCTTGAGCAGCGGCTCGCCGAGCTGTTCGGCGCTGCGGGATGTGACGCGTTCCTCCACGTCCTGGACGTCGACGCAGGCGGCGAGGTTGCGTTCGACGCCGACGCGATTGTCGTCTCGGCGTCGGTCTTCAAGGTCAGTGTCGCGTTGGAGTTCTTCAGACAGGTTGCGGCCGGTGAGCTCGACGCGACCGAGCGCGTGCGTGTCGATCCGCAGAAGTCGCTCGGCGCTCCGGCAGGGCTGTCCCTCTTCCGGGATGAAGTCGAGGTCTCGCTGCGCGACTTGGCGGCGTCGATGCTGACGGTCAGCGACGCGCTCGCGACCGACGTCCTGTTGCAGCGCGTCACGGTCGAGCGCGTGAACGAGCTGACCCGCTCGCTCGGCCTGGCGCAGACGGTCGTCGTCGACGACATCCTGTCGATGTTCGACAGCCTCGCCCGCGAGTGCGGCTTCGCCGGCTGGGCCGAGTTCGCAAACCACCCATGGAACGAGATCGACGAAGCGGGGATTGCCCACGCTCTCGAGCTGATGCGCGCCGCCCGGACGTGCGACCCGGCCCGAGCGAACCGAACGACGCCGCGCGAGACGACCGGGCTACTGCGCGCGATCTGGCGAGACGAGGCCGCTCCGCCGGAGGCCTGTGCGGCGGTTCGGGCACTGATGGCGAAGCAACTCCAACGTCAACGCATCGCACGCGGCTTCTCCGACAGCAACGTCCGCTTCAGCGGCAAGACGGGGACGTTCGGCGGGACGTATCGCAACGAAGCCGGCGTCGTGGAGTTTCCCGACGGCGGCCGTTACGCGGTGGCGATCTTCACTCGCGCGCACGCGCTCTACGAGCGCCAGCGCGAGATCGACGACGCGATCGGCACCGCCGCCGGTCTCGCCGTGCACGAGCTCCGCGCTTCCCCGCTCGCGGGTGAGGACGCCCCGGCGCAGGGGTAAGCGCGCCGCACCGACGCAGCCTCAACGCGAGACGACCGGGCTAGACGAGCGGCTCGACCGGATCGCCGACGCGCACGCGGCCCGGCTCGACGACGTGCCCGTAGACGCCGAAGTCGAGCTCGCCCTGCTCGCTCACGCCCCGGTAGGCCTTGAGCACGCGCAGCGTGTCGAGGTCGCGCTGCCCGGTCTCGGGATCCTGCGTCGTGATCGCGCAGCGTCCGACCGTGCCGGTGAGCCGGACCCGCGCCTCGCCGATCCGCACCTCGCCGCCGAGCCAGCCGTCCTCCTCGTGCGGCCTGCAGCCGGCGACGCCGAGCAGCATCCGAAAACGCCGCCCGTCGACCGGCCCCTCCGTCCCCGCCTGGCGGCCGAGCTCGTCGAGCGAGGCATCGGACACGAGCGAGACACCGCCCCCGCCGCGATCCACGGCGTCGCCCGGCCGGTCGGACTGCACGAGCCGGAGCCGCTGCCCCAGATGCTGCGAGAGCGCCTCGTTCCACGGGCCCTCGACGACCCGGCCCGTCACCGACCGGCCGTAGAAGTCGGTAGTCAGCGCCTCGCCGAGCGCGACCCGGCCGCCGGCCGCCGACCCGTCCGGGAAGCGAAGCTCGAGCCGCTCGGCGCCCGCGTCGTACTCGGCCGCGACCTGCACGAGCGGCCCGTGGCGGATCAACCCGAAGCGGCGCCCGTCCTCGTCGACGAGGTAGAAGCGGCGGTTCTCGGTCACACCGTGCTCGCGCAGCACGACCTCCTCCGGATGCTGCAGCGCGAGCCCCTTCACGGGGGCGATCGAGAGCCAGGAGACGCTCGCCACGGACGTGCACGTTACTCGGAGGTGTCGACCTCGACGTCCGTCCGCCCCGGCGCCGTGACGTCGAGCTCGAAGACGTGGAAGTCGCGGCCGATCACGTGGACGGCGACGTTGTACACGGGAGTGTCCGCGATCCGGCCCTCGAACGACCCGGCATGGGCATGGCCGTGAAGGGCGAGATCCGGGCGGTACTCCGCGATCGGCCGGGCCAGCCGGTCGGAGCCGAGGAAGGCGTGGATGCCGAGCGGCTCGCCCTCGAGCGTCTCCTCGACCGGCGCGTAATGCAGGAGCACGATCCGCAGCGGGCAGTGTGCGACCGCCTGCAGCCCGCGCTCGAGCGCGCTCACCTCCTCGCTCGTCTCGGCGTACACCCGGCGCAGCAACGGCTCGCCGAAGTCGGGCAGCGCCGAGCCGGGAAAGCCGCCGACGAAGCCCTTCGTCCCGACGACGCCGACCTCGACGCCCCGGACATCCCGGACGAGGAACCCCCGCTCGAGGACGACGATCCCGCCCTCGCGCAGGGCAGCGACGAGCTCCGGGCTGCGCCCCGCGTGGAGGTCGTGGTTGCCGAGCACGGCAACGACGGGCACCCGCAGGTCCCGGCAGGCCTCCGCGAGGACCGCCGCCTGCTCGGGGTGCCCGTGTGTCGTCAGGTCGCCCGCGAGGAGGATCAGGTCGGCCTCCTCCGCGACGCGCGCGAAGGCCTCGGCCAGCTCCGCCCGACGCCTCTGCGAGGCGTGGACATCGCCGGCGGCGGCGATCCTGATGCGCGTGCTCACGCCCGCATCTTCCCGGTGATGCGCACGCGGGCGCACGGGTACCCTCGAGTCGTGCCGGAGCCGGGGACGAGCTTCGAGCAGCTGACCGAGAGCATGAAGCGCGCCGCGGCCGCGCTCCGGGACGCCGGCGTGCCGTTCCTCCTCGGCGGCGGCCTCGCGCTCTGGGCGCACGGAGCGCCGCCCAGCACGCACGACATCGATTTCTACATCCTGCGGGAGGACGCCGAGCGCGCAGCGGCCGCGCTCGCGGAGGCCGGCATGCGCATCGAGCAACCGCCGGAGGACTGGCTCGTGAAGGCCTACGACGGCGACGTCCTGATCGACCTCATCTTCGAGCCGACGAGCGGCCCCGTCACGCGCGAGGTGATCGAGCGCGGGCACGAGCTCGAGGTGCTCGCGCTGCGGCTACGCGTCGCGCGCCCGGAGGACGTGATCGTCGCGAAGCTCTGCGCGCTGACCGAGCACGAGCCCGACTTCTCGCGCCTTCTGGAGGTCGCCCGCGCGCTGCGGGAGCAGGTCGACTGGGACGAGGTGCGGGCCCGAACCGGGGAGAGCCCGTTCGGACGCGCCTTCTTCGTGATCGCCGAGGGCCTCGGCATCGTCGCGGAGGGGCGCCCTGGCTAGAGGAAGAACTGCCGCCAGGCCGACCACCAGTCGTCCGCGCGGGAGACGACTGTGCGCGGCTCCGGGATCTCCACCCCCGAGCGGAAGCGGAGCTCGGCCGGGGCGGCGGTCGTCTTGTACTCGACCCGGATCTCGCAGGGCTTGCCCGGGTCGTACGGCGGCACGGCGCCGAGGTCTGCGAGCGCCCGCCTCGCTCCCTCCTCGATCAGCTCGCGCGCGCGGACGGGCGGGATCAGGCGGGCGCTCTGGGAGCCGAGGCCCTGCTTCACCTCGACGGTCGTGAGCCCGTCCCCGAGCAACGCGCGCGCTTCGCGACACGCAGCCCGATCGCCGGTCACGAGCAGCACCGGGCAGCCCCACGTGCCGCAGAGGGCTGCGTTGATCCCCGTCTCGCCGACGAGCGTCCCGTTGAACCAGAGGTTCTGCCAGACCTGGCCGGAGACCGTGTGGTTCATCACGCCGTCGGCGGTGCCCGCGCGCGCGTGCATCGCGACGAGGAGCGCGGCATCGCAGCCCTCCTCCAGGAACCCGGTGTACTCCGTCCACTGCTGCTGGACGACGTACTCGCAGCCAGGATCGAGCAGGTCCGGGACGAGCGAGTTGAAGCTCCAGCCCTTGCCGGCGCCGTGGCAGTCCATCACCACGATCTCGGTCGCCCCCGCCGAGCGCGCGCCCCGCACAGCCGCGTTGATCTCCTCCGTGTAGAGGCGCCGGCCCTCCTCGAACATCGCCTCGCCGCCGGCGACCTGCTCGACCTTGACGATGCCGGCGACGCCCTCCATGTCGCTGATCACGTGCACGCGCACGACGTGGTTTGTACCGCGCCGCGGGCAGGACGTGCGCCGGCACACCGCTTCGAGCCGTGACGGCAGTGGGCGAGCGCTCGGGCCGTAAGCTCCGCCGGTGGAGACGGGCCTCGCGGGCAAGGGCGTGCTCGTCACGGGCGCCTCGGGCGGCATCGGCG
>JACCZA010000212.1 GCA_013696185.1 Actinomycetota bacterium | reverse complement strand
CTCGATCCCCTGCGCGGCGTCGACGACGAGCAGCGCACCCTCGCAGGCCTGCAGCGAGCGCGAGACCTCGTAGGTGAAGTCGACGTGCCCCGGCGTGTCGATCAGGTTCAGCTGGTGGCCTTTCCAGGCGACCCGGACGGCCTGCGCCTTGATCGTGATCCCGCGCTCGCGCTCGAGGTCCATCGAGTCGAGCACCTGCTCGCGCATGTCCCGGCCGGAGACCGTGTCGGTCAGCTCGAGGATGCGGTCGGCGAGGGTCGACTTGCCGTGGTCGATGTGCGCGATGATCGAGAAGTTGCGGATCGTGGCCTGTGTCATGCGCTCAGCTTCGACGGAGTCTCGTTCGCAACGATAGCAACGCATCGAGCTCACGAACTCCCAGCAAACGGCAGGAAACGAGGTAGACGGCGACCCCCACGGTGAGGCCGGCGCCGAGGGCCAGGAGCTGCGCGGCGAAGGAGCGGCCGAGCGTGACGTCGATGCCCGTCCAGACGAGGAAGGCGCTGAGCGCGAGACCGCACGAGGCGAGCAGCGAGAGAAGGAACGAGCGCGCGGTCTCGAGTCCCTCGACGTGGTCGATCCGCCGCCGCAACGCGACGACGAGGGCGGCGGTCGCGGCGATGTTGGCGAGCGAGATCGCGAGCGGGATGCCCCAGGTGCCGAGCTTGTAGAAGGCTGCGAAGAGCACGGTGTTGAGGACGAGGTTGCCGAGTGCGACCCAGGTCGGGATGCGCGGCGCCTGCAGACTGAAGAAGGCGCGGTTCAGCATCAACATCATGCCGTTGAACGTGAGCCCGAGCGAGAATGCCGCGAGCGCGCCTGCGACGACGACCGTCTCCTCGGGGTCGAAACGGCCCCGCTCGTAGAGCAGGCGCACGATCGGATCGGCAAGGACGGCCGACGCGACGCTCGCCGGGAGAAGCAGGAAGGCGATCTGGCGGAGGCCGACCCCGACCGTGTGGCGGAACCCGTCGGTGTCGGCGCGCGTGGCGAGGCGCGCGAGCGCGGGGAAGAGAACGGTCGCGACGGCGACCGAGAACATCCCCTGGGGCAGCATGTAGATCCGGAAGGCGCGCTCGATCGCGTTCGGGGCGATCTCGGGGTCGATGTAGCGCGCGGCGAAGAACGTCCCGATCAGCGAGTTGACGTTGATCAGCCCCAGACCGAGCATCACCGGCGCCATCAGCACGAGCACCTGCTTGACCGCAGGGTCGCGGACGTCGATCGCCATCCGCAGGCGCCCGTCGCGCCCCCGCAGCCACGGCACGGGGAGCAGCACCTGGAGGACGGTGCCGGCGACGATCGACCCCGCGTAGACGTAGAGCTTCGCCTCGTCGGAGTCGGCCTGCGGCACCCCGATCACGAGGCCGGCGATGATCGCGAGGTTCCAGGCCACGGGCGTCAGCGCAGGCACCGAGAAGTGCTCGTAGCTGTTGAGGATGCCGACGACGATGCCGGAGACACCGAGGAGCGCCACGATCGGGAAGAGGATCTGCGCGAGCGTGACGGCGAGGCTCTCGCGCTCCTCCGGCAGGCCGAACACGGGCATGAGAAGCGGAGCGGCGAGGATGAAGAGCGCCGTCAACGCGCTGAGGCCGAGCAGGAGGAGCCAGAAGAGCGTCGAGGCGACCCGCCAGGCCCGTACGCGCTCCCCCTTCTCGAGCAGTTCGCTGAAGACCGGCACGAAGGCCGACGAGAGGGCGGCGTCCGCGACGAGCGCGCGCACGAGGTTCGGGATCTGGAAGGCGACCGTGAAGGAGTTGATCGACCCGCGGGTGCCGAAGAAGTACGCGGCGACGATCTCGCGGGCGAGGCCGAGAATGCGGGAGAGCCCGGTGGCGAGCGAGAAGATCGCCGTCGACCAGGCGAGTCGGCGGCCGAAGCCCTGCTCCTCCACCTGGCGAGTATAGGAGCCCTCTCGACGGGCTCTGCTAGAGTCGTTGCCGGCCCGCACGCGAGCCCTTCTGATCATGGCGAACATCAAGCAACAGAAGAAGCGGATCCGGATCACGGCCAGGGAGCGCATGGAGAACCTGCGCTACCGGTCGACCGCGAAGACGCTGGCCAAGCGGCTGCAGAGCGCGGTCGACGCGGGCGAGGCCGATCGGGTGGCGCAGGAGCATCGCGAGCTCGTGCGCTGGCTCGACAAGTCCGCCGCGCGCGGGGTCATCCACCGCAATACGGTCGCCCGCCGCAAGGCGAGCGCGGCGCGGCTCGTCGCCCGCAGCGGCTCCTAGCTCGACGGCCCCCGGCGCAGGCCGCGGCCGTACCTTCGATCTCGACGGATTCAGCGTCGCCCGATAGGCTGGCGATGCCGCACTCAGGCGGCGGAGGCGCTCGTGCGGCCGCGCGTGATCTCGACGAGCGCGAGCTCGAGCTCCAGGTCC
>JACCZA010000158.1 GCA_013696185.1 Actinomycetota bacterium | reverse complement strand
CTCGGCGTGGGCAAGCTGCGTTACCGGCCGGGCTGGGCGATCGGCTCCTGGTTCGTCCCGATCCTGAGCCTCTTCCGCCCCAAGCGGATCGCCGACGACATCTGGCGCGGCAGCGACCCGGACCGGCCCAGGCGGCGAGCGGCTCCTGGCGTGAGGGATCCGTACCGGCGCTCTTCAACTGGTGGTGGCTCGCGTTCGTCGTGTCCAGCTTCGCGGATCAGGCGTCGTGGCGCGGGAGCGTGGGAGCCGAGTCGATCTCCGAGCTGCAGCTTTCGGCGGTGCTGTTCCTGATCGCCGATGTGGCGAGTCTCGTCTCGGGCATCCTCGCGGTGAAGGTGATCTCCAGGACGACTGCTCGGCAAGAGGCTCGGGCCGCGAGAGTCCTCGGCTCGCCCGGCTGACAGCTCTACGCGTGCGCGTACGGGGAGTGCGCCGAGCTAGCGCCCGCCGACCGGGCCGAGCCAGCGGTAGCGGTGCTCGGGGCGGCCCGTCGCGCCGTAGCGCAGGGCCAGCTCGACCGATCCGAGCGACGCGAGGTACTCGAGGTAGCGCCGCGCCGTGCCCCGGCTGATCCCTGCGTGCTCGGCGACCTCCACTGCCGTCACGTCGGCGCCCGCGTTGCAGGCCGAGTCGACGACCAGCCTCAGCGTGGGCGCCGAGATCCCCTTCGGCAGCCGCGTGCGTCCCTCGACCCGCAGGAGCGAGAAGAGGTGGTCGACATCCCCCTGATCGGCCTCCATCAGTCGGTCGAGCCTCTGCTTGAGGGCGCCGTAGCGCTCCAGCCGGTCGCGGAACGTCTCGAACAGGAACGGCTTCACGAGGTAATGGACGACGCCGCCCTGCATGGCCGCGCGGAGCGTCTTCACGTCCTTGGCGGCCGTGACGGCGATCACGTCGACCGTGAGCTCCTCGTCCTGTCGGAGCCGCCGGATCACCTCCAGGCCGCTCAGGTCCGGCAGGTAGATGTCGAGCAGCACGAGGTCCGGCTCCAGCCGCCCGATCTCCTCCAGGGCCGCGGCGCCGCTGTGCGCCTCGCCGATCGCCTCGAAGCCGGCGATCCGCCCGACGTAGGAGGTGTGGATCGACGCGGACATGTAGTCGTCGTCGACGACGAGCGTCCGGATCACGCGGTCACTCGCGCGCGCGGGCGCCCGTGCGGGAGGAACGCCGTGAAGCGCGCCCCCGCGTCGTTCGCGACCCTGACGTAGCCACCCTCGCGCCGGCGCACGGTCTGGCTGACGAGCGCGAGACCCAGGCCGCGCCGCCCCGTTCCGGTCGCCACCTTCGTCGTGAAGCCGTCGCGGAAGATCTCGTCGACCACGGACGGCTCGACCCCCGGCCCCGAGTCGTGCACCCGCACCACGACGCCCTCGGCCTCGTCGCGGATCGTGACCACGATCGAGCCGCCGCCGACCGAGGCCACCGAGTCGAGGGCGTTGTCGACGAGGTTCCCGACCACGGTCACCAGATCCCGTACGTCGCCGTAGTCCTCGGGCAGCTCCGAGTCGTCGGTCACGCGCAGCTCGATCCCCCGCTCGGACGCGACTGCCGCCTTGCCCAGGAGGAGAGCCGCGAGCGTCGGCTCGCCGACGTGCTCGACGATCGACTCCACGAGCGCCTGGTAGACGACGGACGACTGGTTGATGAAGCGGATCGCCTCGTCGCTCCGGCCGAGCTCGATCAACCCGGCGACCACATGGAGGCGGTGCGAGAACTCGTGCTCCTGGGCGCGCAGCGCGTCGGCGAGGCTGCGCACGTCGTGGAGCTCGCGCAGCAGCCCCTCGAGCTCCGTCCGGTCGCGGAGGGTGACGACGGCGCCGACGTCCCGTCCCCGAATCGTGACGGGCATCCGGTTCGCGACGAGCACGCGGTCGTTCACGAGCACGACCTGGTCCGGGCCGGCGGCCCTCCCGCCGACGACGTCCCGGACGTGCCCGCTCGGCACCACGTCGGCGAGCGGTCTCCCGAGCGCTGAATCGTCCAGGCCGAGCAGGCGCTTCGCCTCGTCGTTCACGAGCAGCACGCGGCCGGCAGCGTCGGTCGCGACCGTGCCTTCCCGGATCCCGTGCAGCACGGCCTCGCGCTGCTCGAGCAGCGCCGCGATCTCGTTCGGCTCGAGCCCGAACGTCTGCCGCTTGATCCGGCGGGCGAGGAGGAAGGAGCCGATCGCGCCGAGCGCGAGCCCGATCGCCGGCGGGATCAGCAGCACGGGCAGGTCGTGGCGCAGCTGGGCGCCGACCGCGTCCTCGAGGATGCCGACGGAGACGAGCCCGATCACGCGGCCCCGGCCGTCGCGGATCGGCACCTTGCCACGCACCGAGCGCCCGAGCGTGCCCGTCTGGACACCGACGTACTCCCTTCCCGAGAGCACCTCGGACGGGTCGGTCGAGATCAGCTCCCCGATCTTGGCGGGATCGGGGTGCGAGTAGCGGATGCCGCGGGCGTTCGCGACGACGACGAACGCAGCCTCCGTGCGGGCGCGGATCCGTTCCGCGATCGGGTTGATGACCCGCTCGGGGTGGGGCCTCGTGAAGGCGGCGCGGACCTGCGGGATCTGCGCGACGGTGCGGGCGATCGCGAGCGACTGACGGCCGGACTCCCGATCGAGCTGCGCGCGCGCCTGGAGGATCGACACCGTGACGCCGGTGCCGAGGGTGAGCACGGTGATCGCGAGCGAGAGCAGGACGATCTGCGTCGACAACCGCAGTCGGCTCCAGCCCCACCGGCTGTCCCGTTGCATCGCCGGAGTGTACGCCGGTGCTGCTGCCACCTCGTGAGCAAAACGGCCACAACGTTTTCAAGCGCCGAAACGACGACAAGCGCCGTAAGGTGGAAGCCCCGGTAGCAAGATCTTAACCTCCTGCCCGACCGTTAGCCCGCGGTGTCTTTGCACGCTCGGGTCTCGCCGACAAGGAGGAAGTGCAGTGACGATGTCAACCGTGCGCCGGGCGCTCGTGCCCGTGCTCGCACTCGCAATGCTGGTCGCGGCCGCACCGGCGGCAGCGCGGACGGATGTGTCCTCCGCGTCACCCGGCCCCCTGCGGCCGCTGATCGCCGCCTCGAAGAAGGAGTCGGGCCTCGTCTTCTACGGGAACCCGCCGTCCGCGAACTGGAAGGTCGTCACCGACCGCTTCCAGTACTACTACCCCTGGATCAAGACGACGTCGTACGACCTCGACAACAACGTCATCTTCTCGAAGTACGCGTCCGAGGCCGCCCAGAAGATCCGCACCGCGGACGTCCTCGTCTCGAGCGCGGGGAACCTGTGGGTCTACGCCACCCGCCAGGGCTACCTGGACAAGACGTTCGTGCCGAACGACCTCGGCAAGTACCCGTCGTTCGTGCAGCAGTACAAGGGCGTCTTCGTGCTCTCGCCCGACCCGGCGATCAACGTCTACAACAAGCTCCTCCTGAAGGACAAGGTGCCGACCTCCGTGACAGCGATCGCCAACGATCCCGCGACCTACAGCAAGGTGACGGGCTATACGGTCGACAACCTCTTCGGCTACACCGGCATCTGGGGCTACGTCCAGAAGAAGGGCTGGGGCACCCTCCAGACGATCGGCAAGGATCGGATGAGGGCGACGACGGGCGTCTCCTCGCAGCTCCAGCTCGTCTCGCAGGGGGGCGCCGTGGCGGCGTTCCTCACCTCGCCGACCGCCCGCTTCACGATCGCGAACAGCCCGTCGCTCCAGAACATCCTCGGCTGGACGTACATCATGGACGCGCAGCCGTTGATCCCGCGCGGGATCGGTGTCACCACGAAGGCGTCGAGCCCCGCATCGGCGAAGCTGTTCCTCCACTGGGTGTACAGCAAGGCCGGTCAGCAGGCCCTGTGCGACGGCGGCTTCACGGCGTCCCGGACGGACTACACGCCGAAGAACTGCCTGAACACGCTGGCGGAGGTGTACAAGCGCGTCGGCAAGGAGAACGTCGTCTTCTCGCCGTTCAGCCAGAAGTTCGTCAACGACTACCCGAGGTTCAAGGTGCGCTGGCACGGGATCTTCGGCTAGCCGCCCGGCGGTATCCGAGATGAGCGCGGCGACCTACGAGCGGACGTTCCCGCGCCCCCGCCGGAGCCTCGTGCCGGCGTGGGCGCTGCAGTGGTGGACGTGGCTCCTGGTCGTCGCGCTCATCGTCGGTCCGTACATCCCGCTCGTCTATGCCTCGCTGCGCGACCGGCCGCTGTACGAGGCCGGCGGCGTCTTCACGCTCGACCCCTACCGCCAGCTGTTCGGCGACTCGGTCTTCTGGCACGCCTGGCTGAACACGCTCGGCTTCGCGGCGCTCTCGACGGTGCTGGCAGTCGCCGGCGGTGCCGTCGTCGCCATTCTCTGCAGCCGCGCCGACCTCGCGGGTCGGAAGCTGTTCTCGCGCCTGATCCTCCTACCGATCCTGCTCCCCTCGCTCGGCATGGTGCTCGGCTGGATCGTCGTCTGGGGGCCGGGCGGCTACCTGACCTCGATGTTCTCCGACCGGCTGCACGCGCCCACGCTCGCGATCGACACGATCCCGGGGATGGCGCTCGTGGAGGCCTCTCGGCTCCTGCCGATCGCCTTCCTGACGTGCCAGGCGGCGCTCACGCGGGCCGACTCGTCGCTCGAGGACGCCGCGCGGAGCGCGGGTGCCCGGCCGCTGCGCGTGCTCGGCAGCGTCACGATCCCGATGCTGCGTCCCGCCATCCTCAACGCGGCGACGCTCATCTTCACGCTCTCGATCGCGGCGCTCGGGATCCCGCTCCTGCTCGGCACCTCGAACAACATCGTGTTCGTCTCCAGCTATCTCTACAATACGTGGACGAGTGCCTCGGCGCCGGATCCCGGCTCGGTCAGCGCGGGCGCAGTGATGATGCTGGCAGCCGCCACGGCGCTGCTCCTCCTCCGCAACAGGCTGCTCGGCGCCGAGGCGCGCTTCGTCTCGGTCGGCGGCAAGTCCGGCCGGCAGGCGTTGCTGCGGCTGCGCGGCTGGCGCTGGCCGCTCGCCGCCGTGCTCGCGCTCTATCTCGTCTTCACGACGCTCGTCCCCATCCTCGGCCTCGCGCTGATGTCGTTCGTCGTCGTGCTCACCCCGCTCGTCGCTCCGTGGGAGCTCTTGACGTCGGCCCACTGGAACGTGCTCCTCGACGACCCGACGTTCCGGAGCTCGATCGAGAACAGTGCGGTGATCGCGGTCGTCGGCGCGGTCGCGACCACGGCCTTCGTCGCGCTCGCGACCCTCGTCGCGCACCGGTCGCGCTTCCCGCTCCGAAAGACGCTGCCGTTCGTGATGCTCTATCCGCGCGCGACCCCGGGGATCATCATCGGCATCGGCTTCTTCTGGGCCTACCTGCTGACGGGGGCGCTCGGCGACTTCCTCCGCGACAGCATCTGGGGGATCATGGTCGCCTTCTGCGTGCGCAACCTGCCGCTCGCCTACATCGTCATGTACCCGACGCTCGCGCGGATCGGCGAGGAGCTCGACCGGGCCGGGCGCGCCGCGGGGGCCGGCTGGTGGCGTACGTGCCGGACGATCGTGCTGCCGCTGCTGAAGCCCGCGATCTTCGCCTCCTTCATCCTCCTCTTCGTCGAGATCATCAACGACTACGACCCGGCGGTCTTCCTCGTGCGGCCGGGCACGGAGGTGATGGGAGCGACGATGCTCTCGCAGTTCATCCAGGGCATGGTCGGCCCGGTCTCGGCGCTCGCCATGGTGCAGGTCGCGATCACGGTCGTGGTGCTCGCGATCGGCGCGAAGGTGTTCAGGATCGGCGCCACGGGAGGAGAGCACGGTGCCTGAGATCCGCGTCGAGGGCCTCGTCAAGGAGTTCGGCGACCAGCGTGCGCTGGACGACGTCAGCTTCAGCGTCGAGGACGGCGAGCTCTTCACGCTGCTCGGTCCGAGCGGCTGCGGCAAGTCGACCACGCTCATGTCGATCGCCGGCTTCCAGACGCCCGAGCAGGGCCGCATCGCGGTCGGCGAGGAGACGTTCTTCGACGCCGCGCGCCGGCTCGCCGTCCCCGCCGAGCAGCGGAACCTCGGCATCGTCTTCCAGTCCTACGCGGTCTGGCCGCACATGACGGTGTTCGACAACCTCGCCTTCCCGCTGAGGGTGCGCAAGCTGAAGCGGGACGCGATCCGCACGCGCGTGCGCGAGGTGCTCGAGCTCGTGGAGATGGCGCAGTACGAGCGGCGCTACCCGCACCAGCTCTCCGGCGGGCAGCAGCAGCGGGTCGCGCTCGCGCGTGCCCTCGTCTACTCGCCGGCCGTGCTCCTGCTCGACGAGCCGTTCTCGAACCTGGACGCGAAGCTGCGCGAGCGGGCGCGCGCGTGGGTGAAGGAGCTCCAGCACCGGCTCGGCCTGACGACGATCTTCGTCACGCACGACCAGGACGAGGCGCTCTCGATGAGCGATCGGGTGGCCGTGATGAGCGCCGGCGAGGTGCAGCAGATCGGCGCCCCGGAGGACGTCTACCGCCGGCCCGCGAACCGGTTCGTCGCGGAGTTCGTCGGCCGCGTGAACCTGATCGAGGGCGTCGCGGCGGCGGACGGCGGCGTCGTCGTCGTCGACGTGACCGGCTCGCAGCACCGACTCACGGTCCGGGGGGCGGACGGGGCCTCCGGCAACGTCACCGTCGCCGTGCGGCCCGAGGCCGTCACGGTCCTGCCCGCCGAGGACGCGTCGGCCAACGGCACGAACACGTGGGAGGCCGACGTCGGGACCGTCGCCTTCCTCGGCGACCACTACGAATACGAGGTCACGATCGGTTCGCTCGCGCTGACCGTGCAGAGCTCGCGCCGCGTCGAGGGGGAGCGGGTCAGGGTGCACATCCCGCCGGACGCGTGCACGGTCGTCGGTTGACGGCCGTCGCCTCGCCGCTCTGGCCGCCGGGGTTCGGTCTCCACGAGCGAGCCGCGCTCGCCGACCCGGAGCTCGTCGCCGCCTTTCGGGGCGTCCCCACAGCGCTCGTCAGCGACTGCCTCGGCCGGTGCGTCGGCTCGCGGGGGCTCGTCCCCTACCACGGCGATCCCGCGCTGACGCTCTGCGGCGTCGCGCTGACCGTGCGCGTCAGGCCGGGCGACAACCTGATGCTGCACAAGGCGTTGACGCTCGCGCGGCCCGGCGACGTCCTCGTCGTGGACGGCTCGGGCGACGTCTCGCACGCGCTCGCCGGCGGCCTGATGCGGCTCGCGGCGATCGCCCGCGGCGTCGCCGGCCTCGTCGTCGACGGCGCGATCCGCGACGTTGCCGAATGGGCCGAGGGCGAGCTCCCGGTGTTCGCCCGCGGGCACGCGCATCGCGGCCCGACGAAGGACGGCCCCGGCGAGATCAACGTGCCGGTCGCCTGCGCCGGCCTCGCCGTCGCGCCGGGCGACCTCGTCCTCGGCGACGCTGACGGCGTCGTGGCGGTCTCTCCGAACCGGCTGCCGGAGCTGCTCGGGGCCGTCGGCGCGAAGGCCGAGCAGGAGGAGGAGCTGCGGCGGCACCACCTCGCCTCGCGCGACGACCCCGCCCTGCGCGCGCGCGACGACGAGCGCGTCGACGCTCTCCTGCGGGCGAGGGGCTGCCCCGTCTGATGGAGACCGAAGGCGTCACGCCGGCGCTCGCGGGGTTGCCGCGGCGGCGGTACGAGCCCGATGCCCGCGGGCCGCTCGCGGGAGTGCGCGTGCTCGACCTGACCCGGCTCGTCTCCGGCGCCCAGCTCGGCCTGATCTTCGGCGACCTCGGTGCGGACGTCGTCAAGGTCGAGCGGCCGGGCGTCGGGGACCCGTTCCGCCGCACGACCGTCGACGGCTACGACGCGTACTGGCAGGCGTACAGCCGCAACAAGCGCAGCATCACGCTCGATCTCGCGAGCGAGACCGGCCGCGAGCTCCTGCTCCGGCTGG
>JACCZA010000141.1 GCA_013696185.1 Actinomycetota bacterium | reverse complement strand
GTCAGTGGCAGGCCGACGACGACGCGCTCCACCCGCTCGGCGCCGATCAGCTCGACCAGGCGACGCAGCCCGGTGCCCGCGCCCGCCCGCTCGACAACCGTCAGCGGGCGGGCGAGCGAGCCGGTCGGGTCCGAGACGGCCACGCCCGTGCGCGCCGAGCCGTAGTCGAGCGCGATTACCTTCACGCGAGCGCCGCCTCGACCAGGCGGCGGGCGAGCGACAGCGCCTCCGGCAGGCGGTCGGGATGCTTGCCGCCCGCGCGCGCCATCGTGGGGCGCCCGCCGCCGCCGCCGCCGACGACCGCCGCCACCTCGCGGATCAGCCTGCCGGCGTCCAGACCGCGCTCCTCGAGCGAGCGGTCGAAGTTCGCCACGAGGTGCACCTTGCCGTCCTCCTGCGAGCCGAGCACGACGGCGGCCGGCACTGCCCGCTGCTTCGCACGGTCCGAGAGCTCGAGCAGCTGGTCGGCGTCCAGGCCGTCGACCTGCTGGACGATCACGTGCACGCCCTCGACCACGGCCTGCGCCGTCGGGAGCTCGGGCGCCTCGGACGCGGGCGCCGGCCCGGCGGCGGGCCGCTCGCGCCTGCGCCGCTCGAGCTCCCCGCGCAGCTCCTCTGCCTCGTGCCCACCGGCGCGCAGGCGGGCGAAGGCCTCGCCGGAGGTGACAGCCTCGATCCGTCGGACGCCCGAGCCGACCGAGCCCTCGGAGAGGAGCACGAACGGCCCCACCTCGGCAGTCGAGCGGACGTGCGTGCCGCCGCAGAGCTCCCGCGAGAAGGTCGGGATCTCGACGACACGCACGTCCTCGCCGTACTTCTCGCCGAAGAGCATCGTCGCGCCGAGGCGCCGCGCCTCGGCGATCGGGGTGACGAACGTCCGCACGGGCAGGCCCTCGAAGACCTTCTCGTTGACGCGGCGCTCGACCGCGTCGCGCTCGTCCGGGCTCAGCGCCTGCCCGTGGGTGAAGTCGAACCGGAGCTTGTCGGGCCGCACGGCCGAGCCCGCCTGCTGCACGTGCTCCCCGAGCACCTCCCGCAGCGCCGCGTGCAGGAGATGGGTCGCTGTGTGGTTCGCCGCCGTCGGGAACCGGACGCTCCAGGGCACGACGGCCCTGACGCGATCGCCGACCGCGAAGCCCTCGCCCCGCAGCGTGAGCACCTGATCCTCGCCCACGCGCACGGCCTTCACGAGCTCGGCCCGCGTCCCCGTCCCCTCGTGCTCGACGAAGCCGCGATCCGAGACCTGGCCCCCGCCCTCCGGGTAGAAGGGCGACTCGTGGAGCTTCGCCTGGAACAGCCCGTCCTCCAGCGCCTCGAGCGCCGCGATCGTCGTCAATACCTCGGTCTTCTCGTAGCCGACGAAGTCGCTCCGGGACTCGCCGCTCGCGCGCGCGAACTCGGCGGCGCGCTGCAGCTCCCCCGGCTCGCCGCCCGCGCGCGAGACGGTTCGGTGCTCCTCCAGCAGGCGCCCGTACTCGTCCACGTCGACGGGCTGCCCCCGCTCCTCCGCGAGCTCGACGGTGAGCTCGATCGGGAAGCCGTAGGTCGTCGCGAGCGTGAAGGCCTGCTCGGCGGTGACCGCGCGGGAGCCCGCGAGCTCCTCGAACACGCGCAGCCCGCGGGCGAGCGTCTCGCCGAAGCGCTCCTCCTCGGCGCGGACGATCCGCTCGATCTGGCCCGCGTGCTCGCGCAGCTCCGGATACACGTCGCCCATCTGCTCGACGACCACGGCCGGCAGGCGGTACACGCCCTCGAGCCCGATCCGCCGGCCCTGCTGCACGGCGCGCCGGACGATCCGGCGCAGGACGTAGCCGCGGCCCTCGTTGCCCGGGGTCACGCCGTCGGCCGCGAGAAAGGTCATCCCGCGGCCGTGGTCGGCCAGCACCCGGTGGGCCTTCGTCGCCTGCTCCGAGTCGCCGTAGGCGACCCCGCTCTCGGCGGCGATCCAGTCCATGATCGTCTGATAGCCGTCGGTGTCGTAGACGGACGTCACGCCCTGGAGCACGGAGGCTGCTCGCTCGAGCCCCATGCCCGTGTCGACGTTCTGCTGCGGGAGCCGCGTCAGCGTGCCGTCGGCGTGCAGCTCGTACTCCATGAAGACGAGATTCCAGAACTCGAGGTAGCGCTCGCAGGAGCAGCCGGGGCCGCAGTCCGGGCGCTCGCAGCCGAGCTCGGGCCCGCGGTCGAAGAAGAGCTCGCTGTCGGGCCCGCAGGGTCCCGGCCCGCCGACCGACCAGAAGTTGTCGGCCCGGCCGAGGCGCCGGATGCGCTCGGGCGGCAGGCCGATCCGCTCCCACAGATCGACCGCGACCGTGTCCTCCTCGAGGCCGAGCTCGGGATCCCCGGCGAAGACCGTGACCCAGAAGCAGTCGGGATCGATCTTCATGTGGTCGAACACGAACTCCCACGCGAGCTCGACCGCGCCCTCCTTGAAGTACTGCCCGAACGAGAAGTTGCCGAGCATCTCGAAGAAGGTCAGATGCGTGCCGTCGAGGCCGACCTCATCGATGTCGGGCGTCCGGAAGCTCTTCTGCGCCGTCGTCAGGAGCGGCGCGGGCGGGCTCTCCCGACCGAGGAAATAGGGCATCAGCGGCTGCATCCCCGCCGTCGTCAGCAGCGTCGAGTGGTCGTCCGGGCGCGGGATCAGGGAGAACGACGGGTGCCGCAGGTGCCCCTTCGACTCGAAGAAGGAGGAGAAGCCCTCACGCAGCTCGGCCGTCGTGCGCATGTCCGGGATTCTAGGTCGGCCGGGTGGCGCTCAGCCGTGCGCGGCGCCGCTCGGCGGCACCGCCTGCTCCTCGTCGGAGGCGATCTCGTCGCGGATCTTCTCCAGCGAGCGGCGGATCAGCCGGGACACGTGCATCTGCGAGATCCCGACCTGCTGGGCGATCTGCGACTGCGTGAGGCCCTTGAAGAAGCGCAGGTGCAGGATGGTCCGCTCCCGGTCGTCCAGCACCCGGAAGCCCGGCGCGAGCACCGCGCGATCCTCCGAGACCTCGTACTCGTGCTCGAGCTCGCCGATCGACTCGAGCGGGTCGAGCTCGCCGTCCTCGTCGGAGCCGCCGCCCGTCGAGAGCGAGAGTGAGCTGTAGGCGCGGCCGCTCTCGAGCGCCTCCAGCACCTGCTCCTCCTCGACCCCCGCCGCCTTTGCGAGCTCGGGGATGGTGGGCGAGCGGCTGAGCTCGACCGTCAGCTGCTCGACGAGACGCGAGAGCTGCACGTTCAGCTCCTGCAGCCCGCGGGGCACGCGCACCGACCAGCCCTTGTCGCGGAAGTGCCGCTTGATCTCGCCGATGATGTTCGGCGTCGCGTAGGTGGTCAGCTCGACGCCGCGGTTCAGGTCGAAGCGGTCGATCGCCTTGATCAGGCCGATCGAGCCGATCTGGACGAGATCGTCGAGCTGCTCGCCGCGGTAGGCATAGCGGCGCGCGAGCGAGCGCACGAGCGACATGTAGCGCTCGATCAGCTGCTCGCGCGCGGCGAGGTCTCCCTGCTCGTGGTAGCGGCGCAGGAGCACCTTGTCGTTTCTGTCGGGGGCCATCAGGCGGCCGTGCTCGCCGCGACCGTCTTCCGCAGCTCGACCCAGTGGCCGCCGGCGGCCTCGGTCAGCTCGACCCGGTCGACGACGGTGTCGAGCAGCCGGCGCAGGCTCAGCTTGCTGCCTCCCTCGAGCTCGAGCTCGCGCTCGAGCGTCTCGTCGAAGGGCCCGAGCCGCGCCCGCAGCTCGTCACCGTCGACGCACAGCGACACCGACACGCGCTCGGCGGCGGCCTCGGCCCCGAGCAGCCCCTCGAGTGCCAGCTGCAGATCGTCCAGGCTCTCCACGGAGAAGCCGAGCCGGGCCGCGAGACCGCCGAGGACGAGGTGCGCGATGCCGTGGTAGGGCTCGGCGCGCGGCAGCGTCAGGGTGATCTCGTCCATCGTCGGCCCCGGATCTTAGGCGCAGGCCGTGGCGATGGAGCCGGAGCCGACGACGACGCCGTCCTCGTACAGGACGGCTGCCTGGCCCGGCGCGACGCCGTAGGCCGGCTCGTCGAGCTCGAGGCTGAAGCCGCGTGCGGTCGCATGAACGGAGGCGGGCAGCGCCTCCGAGCGGTGGCGGAGCTTCGCCCGGGCACGCGAGACCGGGACGTGCAGGCGCCCGCGCACCTCGAC
>JACCZA010000124.1 GCA_013696185.1 Actinomycetota bacterium | reverse complement strand
TCTGTATACGGCCCGTTCGCGCCCCGTTCGGCGACAAGCGCCTGTGCGTCGTCCTCCCCCACCGAGCGCACATAAGCGATCCCCATCCGCACCGCGCCCCCATCAAGTGACTTGTCAAGTGACTCGGCAAATGACTTGGCAGACCACTCGACCGAGCAGCCCGCCGAGCTCAGGTTGACGTCCGGAGGACGCACCTCCACCCCGCGCCGCTGCGCGTCGCGCACGAGGCTCGAAGGCGGGTAGAAGCCCATCGGCTGGGCGTTCAGGAGCGAGCAGAGGAACTCGGCCGGATAGTGGTGGCGCAGCCAGGCAGACTGGTAGGCGAGCAGGCCGAACGCTGCGGCGTGCGACTTCGGGAAGCCGAAGCCCGAGAACCCGGCGAGCTTATCGTAGATGCGATCCGCCGTCGCCGCGTCGACTCCCTGTGCGAGCGCGCCCCGGACGAAGCGGCCGCGATAGGCCTCGAGCGCCTCGTGGCTGCGCTTGCGGCTCATCGCCCGGCGCAGCCCCTCCGCCTCCCCGACCGTGAAGCCGGCGACCGCCACCGCCACCTCGAGCACCTGGTCCTGGAAGACGACGACGCCGAGCGTCGAGCGGAGCGGCTCGGCGAGGAGCGGATGGTCGACGGGCGGGACGAACTCAGGATCCTCGCGCAGCCGCTGGCGGTGCTCGATGTAGGGATGGACCGCCTTGCCGACGATCGGCCCGGGGCGCACGAGCGCGACCTCGACGGTCAGGTCCTCGAGGTTCTCCGGGCGGGTGCGCAGCAGCATCTGCATCTGGGCCCGGCTCTCGATCTGGAAGACGCCGACCGTGTCGGTCCGCTGGATGTCGGCGTAGACGCCACGGTCGTCGAGCGGGATGCGCGAGAGGTCGACCGGCGCCCCGCGCACGCGCGCGATCTCGTCGACGCAGCTCTCGATCGCCGAGAGCATCCCCAGCCCGAGCAGGTCGATCTTGAGGAAGCCGGCATCGGCGCAGGAGTCCTTGTCCCACTGGCAGAGCCGCCGTCCCGCCATCGCCGCGGGCATGACGGGCACGAGCTCGATGAGCGGTCGCGAGGAGATCACCATCCCGCCCGGATGCTGGGAGCTGTGGCGCGGCAGGCCCGCGATCTCGGCGCAGACCTCCGCGAAGGCGCGCCAGCGTGGCGAGACGCGCCTGTGCTCGGCGTCCGGCAGGAGCTGCAGCTCCTCTGCCACCCGCTTCGCGTTCCAGCCGTCGGTGATCCGCGCGAGCCGCTCGAGCTCGGCGGCAGGCAGGCCGAGCGCCTTGCCCACGTCGCGGATCGCGCCGCGCGAGCGATAGGTCGCGAAGCTCGCCACGAGCGCCGCGTGCTCGCGTCCGTAGCGCTCGGTGACGGCGACGATCAGGCGCTCCCTGATCTCGCGCGGGAAGTCGAGGTCGATGTCCGGCACGGCGTCGAGCTCGCGGTTCAGGAAGCGGCCGAGCGAGAGCTCCGCCTGGACGGGATCGACGTGCGAGAGACCGGTCAGGTAACAGACGATCGAGCCGACCGAGCTGCCGCGGCCGCGTCCCGGCGGCAGGACGTTGCGGCTCGACTCGCGGCCCCTGACGTCGAGCGCGAGCTCCCGCGCGAGCTCGAGCACCTCCCAGTGCAGCAGGAAGAAGCCGGCGAGGCCGAGCTCGCCGATCAGCGCGAGCTCCTCGTCCAGGCGCGCGCGCGCCCGGCGCTTGTGGCCGTTCGCGTTGCCGTAGCGCTCCTCGAAGGCGTGGTTGCAGATGCGGGTGAGCCGCGCGATCGCCGGCTCGCCGGCGCCCGAGAAGTCGGGGTAGCGGTAGCCGAGCTCCGCCGTCAGGTCGAACGCGAGCCGCTCGGCGAGCTCGGCGGTGCGTGCGACGGCACCCCGATCGAGCGGGAAGCGCTCCCGCGCCTCGCCGGGCGCGACGAGAACGCTCTCCCGGTTGCCGCGCCGCTCGCGCTCGCAGCCGTCGAGCGAGGTGCGGTGACGGATCGCCACGAGGACGTCCTGCAACGCCGTCCGGCGCGGGTCGTGAGCATGGGCGTTGCCCGTCGCGACCGTGGGGACGCCGAGCGTCGCCGCGAGGTCGCGCAGGGCGGCGTTCCGCCTCTCGTCACCGCGCTCGAAGGGGCGCTGCAGCTCGACGTAGAAGCGATCGCGGCCGAACGCGCGCGCGAGCTCCGCCGCGGCGTTCGGGTTGCGGACGGCGAGTCCGTCGCGCGCGCAGCCCGAGAGGCAGACGAGTCCCTCGCTCAGCTCCGGCAGCAAAGCCGGGTCGAGCGCGGGCGGCAGGAGCTCCGACTCGCGGCCTGGCAGACGCGTGCCCTCGTGCGCGGCGGTGATCAGGCGGCAGAGGTTCGCGTAGCCGCGCTGGCTCTCGACGAGGAGCGTGACGTGCGCTCCGCCCGTGAGCGTCAGCTCGGCACCCGTGATCGGGCGGACGCCGAACGCCTTCGCCGCGTGCGCGAACTCCAGCGAGCCGTAGACGCCGTCGTGGTCGGTCAGCGCGAGCGCCGTGTAGCCGAGCTCGGCAGCGCGGATCGCGATCTCCTCGGGCTGCGAGGCGCCGTCGAGAAAGGAGTACGCCGAATGGCAGTGCAGCTCGACGTAGGTCGATGTCCGCTCAGGCGCCACGCTGGGTGAACCAGCCACCGCCCTCCTCGTCGCGGTAGACGACGGTCGTCGCTCCACTCTCGAGCACGACCTCGAAGTAGCGGCGACTGACGGGCTCCTCCGTCCACCAGCGGTCGACCACGCGCCACTCCTCGCGGACGAGCGCGACCGCGTGGCGGTTCACGCGTGCAGGGGTGCCCTCGAAGGCCGCCTCGACGAGCGCGGATCTCGGAGCGTTGATCCTCCCCGCAGAGCGAGCAGCGCTCGAGCGCAGGCGCGGAGGGGCTCCCGGCTCCCTCCACACCTCCCCCCGCCCGAGCACGTCACTCGTCACGAGGCACGAAGAGCGCCCGGGATTCCGGGATCCGCGACCACGGGGCGACCTCGACGACGGTGCACACCGAGCCTCCGCCGGTGCTCGCGCGCACCTGCCGCAGCCCCTCCTTGAGCCGGCCCTCGAGCCGAGCGCCCGCCGGCCGGACGAGCTCGAGCTGCCTCCCCCGCTCCTCCGTCAGCTCGACGAGCTCGAGCCTGAGCTCGAGGACGGGAGCCGGCAGCTCGGCGAGCTTCGGCCCGAGCGCGATCCGCAGGCGGTCCCGCTCGGCGAACGGCTCGCGCAGCGTGAGCGTCCGCCGCCACGAGCCGCCCCCGACGAGCCGTGCCGAGAGCGCGACCTTGCGCACGAACCGTCCCCCACGGTCGGGCCGTCCGAGCGCGCGCTCGACGAGGGCCGCGAGCGCCCGCCGGAGCGTCAGCTCGTTGCCGACCGCCTCGGGGAACTCGAGCGCCTCGACGAGCTCGGCGGGCGGGCGACGTCCCCGCACGCGACCGCGCTTGCCCCCGTGCGCGAGCGTCCACGCCCGCCTCCCCTCCGGCCCGAGCCGCTCCGCCACCGACCCGCCCGGCAG
>JACCZA010000104.1 GCA_013696185.1 Actinomycetota bacterium | reverse complement strand
CGGGTAGGGCCGCGCCGCCCCCTCGCGGCGCTCGCGCTGGCGGCGCTCGCGCTGGCGGCGGTCTCCTCCCTCGCCTCGCCGTGGCTCGCCGAGCGCCGTCTCGACGGCTCGCTGGATGCGCTCGCGGCGGGGGATACGGCACGGGCGGCCCGGGCGGCGCAGCGCGCGCGGGCGCTCAACCCGCTCTCGATCAGGCCGCTCCACCGGGAGGCGATCGCGGCCGAGGCCGCCGGCCGGCTCGACCGGGCAGAGTCGCTCTACGTGCGGGCGGCCGAGCTCCAGCCCGAGAATCCGGAGAGCTGGTACGAGCTCGGGCGCTTCCGCTACGAGTCCCGGGGCGACCTGGACGGCGCCTACGTCGACCTCAACCGCGCCTACTCGCTCGACAACTTCCACCCGCGCGCGGGGCCGCTCCTCGACGCGATCCGCAAGGCGTTCGCGGCGCGGATCCGCTAGCGACTACTCGCCGACGACGAGTGCCACCTCGGCGCCCTTGAGCTGGGCGGCGCGGAGGCCGTCGAGCGGCGAGACGATCCTCACTCTGAGATCGCGCGCGAGGCGCTGCGCCTCCTCCCGCAGTCCCGGCCGGTACATGACGACGCTGCGACCGTAGTCGGAGCGCGGCGCGTTCCCCACGTCGCCGACGGGGTAGCCGACGTAGCGCACTCGCTCTGCCGCCGCGGCCGCCGCTCCCGTCCGCCCGTTCCCGTTCAGGACGAGCACCGTCGTCTCGCGCCGCGGCAGGTCGGGTCCCTTCGCGTCCAGCTGGCGGCGGACGAGCGGAGTGGGCGTCGTCGGCGCGAGCGCCTTCTGGGTCGCCTCCGTGCGCACCCGCTTGGCGACCGGATGGCTGAGGAGCGCGATCCCCGCCACGACGAGGAGCACGAGCTCGAGGGCGGCAACGGCGCTCGCGACGAGGGTCGCGGTGCGCCAGGGCCGTGCGAGGGGGCCGTGGGGGAGGGAGTGCTCCATCGCGGAGCCCAACCTTCGGCGCCCACCCCGTGGCCTCCTCCATTCGAGGGATGCGGGCCGAGCTCTACGCGACCCAGACGTGCCGCGAGAACGCGACTGCCGCCACGGCTCCGGCGCCGGCGAAAGAGGCGAGCACGGCCCCGCGCAGGCGCGGTCGCTCGAGGGTGAGCGAGGCGAGCGCGAGGAAGAGCGGAAAGTCGGCGAGCAGAAACCGCGGCAGGCTCTGGAGCGGAAACCAGTCGGACGGGTTCGAGAGCACGACCAGGAGCGTCGTCAGCGAGTAGAGGCCGAATGCCGGCCCGAGCCGGCGCCAGGCGACCCAGGTCAGCCATGCGGCCCCCGCCAGCAGCGCGAAGTGGAGCACGAACCAGAGCGCGATCTGGTCGAAGCGGTCGAGCTGCTCGCCCGTGCGGGGAAGGTGCAGCCCGAGCTGCGCCGCGCCGTGGTAGGCCGACTCGGCCGCCTCCCAGAGCCCGCCGAGCGGCCCGAGCGTCGGTGTGTGGCGCTGCCAGAACGACGACTGCGCGTCGAGGAAGGCCGAGGCGTTCCCGACCCGGCGCTCGAGGTAGAGGGCGAAGGCGCCGACCGCCGCCGGTAGGAGCAGGAGCGGCAGGGGGCGGAGCAGCTCGCGCGGCGAGCGATCCCGCGGCCACAGGAGCAGCAGGAGCGCGGGCAGGAGCGCGAGCCCGAGCGAGCGCGTGCCGACGGCGAGTGCTCCGAGGACGCCGGCGAGCCAGGGGCGCTGCCGCACCGCCGCGAGGAACGCGCCCGCCGACAGGGCGAGGAAGAGCGCGTCGGAGTAGAGCGCCGTGAAGACGAAGGCGACCGGGTAGAGGGCGAGGAGGAGCACCGTCTCGCGCGCCCCGCGCTCGCCGAGCAGTGGGCGGGCCAGGCGGGCGAGCACGACCGCCGCGACCGCGGCCGAGGCGAGGGAGAGGAGGACGCCCGCCACCACCGTCGAGCCCGTGACGGCCGCGAGCGCGTGCACGAGCAACGGGTAGAGCGGGAAGAAGGCAGCTGCCTGCTCGGAGTCGTAGCCGCGCTCGGCGATGTGCAGGAACCAGCCGGCGTCCCACTGCGCGAACGTGCCGAAGAGCAGATCCGAGCGCGCCTCGTAGGCGCGGAAGTCGGGGTTCCCGCCCGCGATGAGGGACGGTGACCAGACGAGAGCGAGCGCCGCGCCGACCCAGAAGACCGTGCGGATCCCGAGCAGCTCGAGCGCGAGCCGCGTGTCGGCCGAGCGGGCGACCTCGGTCACACGCGCGCGTGAGCGCCAGGCCGGGAGCTCCCTCCGCAGCGGGGGGCCCGTTCGCACGGTCAGGCCGCCACCCACCTCCACGTCTCACGGAGCCCGCCGCCGAGATCGTGCTCCGGCCTCCAGCCGAGCCGCTCTGCGGCGAGCGCGGGGTCGAGGAAGGCCCGCTGCAGCTCGCCAAGGCGCGCGGGCGCGAGCTCCGGCTCCACCTCGACCTCCGCCGCCTCCGCGCACGCGCGCGAGAGGTCGAGCACCGACGTCTCGATCCCCGTGCCGATGTTGAACACGCCGGCCCCGACGTCGAGCGCCGACAGGGTGGCGCGGGCGACGTCCCCCACGTAGACGTAGTCGCGCGTCTGGTTGCCGTCGCCGAAGATGCGCGGCCGCTCGCCCGCGCGCAACCTGCTCAGGAAGATCGCGACGACGCCGGCCTCCCCGTGCGGATCCTGCCGCGGCCCGTAGACGTTGCCGAGGCGAAGCGTGACGTGGTGGGTCCCGTGCAGGCGGTTGTAGGTCGCGAGGTACGCCTCGCCGGCCAGCTTCGAGGTGCCGTACGGCGCCAGCGGCCGCGCCGGGTCGTCCTCCCTCGCCGCTCGCTCGCACTCGCCGTACATCGCCCCGCCGGTGGAGCTGAAGACGATGCGCGTCCCGTGCGGACGAGCCCCCTCGAGCACCCGGATCGTGCCGAGCACGTTCACGTCGGCGTCGAAGTCCGGGCGCTGCACCGAGACGCGCACGTCGGCCTGGGCGGCGAGGTGGAAGCAGGCCTGCGGACGGATCCCGGAGAAGAGCTCGTCGAGCGGCTCGCGGATGTCGCGCTCGTGCAGCGTGGCGCCTTCGGGCACGTTGCCGCGCTTTCCGGTGGCGAGGTTGTCGACGACGTGGACCTCGTCCCCCCGGGCGAGCAACGCCTCGACGACGTGCGAGCCGATGAACCCCGCTCCCCCGGTCACGATCGCCCGCACCGGGCCTATCCTACGGGCGATGCGTGACGTCGGCGACCGCCCGGAGGCCCCCTACGGGCCAGGCCGGAGCCGCTTCGCGTGTTCGTGACCTTCGAGGGAATCGACGGCTCGGGCAAGAGCACGCAGGCGGAGTTGCTGCGCGAGTCGCTCGTCCGGGAGGGCCGCGACGTCGTGGCTGTGCGGGAGCCGGGCGGCACGCCGCTCGGAGAGGCGATCCGCCGGCTGCTGCTCGAGGGAGCCGGCCCGACGAGCGCCTGGGCCGAGGCCTCGCTCTTCGCGGCGGCGCGCGCAGAGCTCGTCGAGCGCGTGATCCGGCCCGCGCTCGAGCTGGGCACGGACGTCGTCTGCGACCGCTACGTCGACTCCTCGCTCGCCTACCAGGGCGCCGCGCGCGGTCTCGGCGTCGAGCGGGTGCTCGAGCTGAGCCTCGCGGCGACGGGCGGGCTCCTGCCGGACTCGACCTTCCTCCTGCTCGTCGACCCGATCGAGGCCGACCGGAGGCTCGGAGCGCGGCGGGACCGGATCGAGCGCGAGGGGCAGGACTTCCGCGCGCGGGTCGACCGGGGGTACCGTGAGCTCGTCGGGCGCTTCCCCGACCGGCTCGTGGCGCTCGACGGCGCCCGCCCGCCGGGGACGATCGCAGAGGAGATCCGTGAGCGGGTTCGAGAGCGTTCCTGAGCAGGCCGAGGCGAAGCGCCTGCTCCGCGCGGCCCTGGCGGAGAACGGCGCCCACGCGTTCCTGCTCCACGGCCCGCCGGGCGTCGGCAAGCGCCGCGCCGCCTTCGCCTTCGCGGGCGAGCTCCTCGGCGACCCGGGCCGCGTCGAGCGACGCGCCCATCCCGACCTCTACGTCGTCGAGCCGATCGGCGACCAGATCCGGATCGACGAGATCCGAGAGCTCCGCCGCGACCTCCACATGCGCCCGTTCGAGGCCGAACGGCGCGTCTACCTCGTGCTCGGCGCGGAGCGGATGAACGACGAGGCAGCCGACGCGCTGCTGAAGGATCTCGAGGAGCCGCCGCCGTACGCCGTCGTGGCGCTCGTGGCCGACGACCTCGGCCCGCTCTCCGAGACGATCCGCTCGCGGTGCCAGCTCGTGCCCTTCCGTCGGCTCTCCGAGCGCGCCGTGCGCGAGCACGCCGCGGCCCGCGCCCCCGGGCTCTCGGACGA
>JACCZA010000082.1 GCA_013696185.1 Actinomycetota bacterium | reverse complement strand
ACCCAGCCGTGGGTTACACGACCTCACCGGTTTTGAAGACCAGCTGGGCCACCGGGCCCATGCCGCTCCGCAGCCAGCCTAACGATCGGCGCTCGAGCGGCCCACGGGCCGGACAGGCTCCGGCGGGTCGCCGCTCACACCCGGCGAGCGTATCCTCCGGTCCGATGCCTCACCTCCGCCTGGTCGAGCCCCACGAGGCGACCGGCGCGCTGCGGGAGGAGTACGACGCGGCGATCGGGCGGGCGGGCAAGGTCTACAACATCGTGAAGGCGATGAGCCTGAACGCGGGCGTCCTGCGGCGCTCGATGGACCTCTACCGGGCGATCATGTTCGGGCCCTCGCCGCTCGGGCGCATCGAGCGGGAGCTGCTCGCCGTCGTCGTCTCGCGCGCGAACGACTGCCACTACTGAATCCACGCGCATGCCAGCGACCTCCGTGCAGAGGGCGCCCCGGACGAGCTCGCTCGGCACGCCGCCCACGACTACCGGCAGGCGGAGCTCGAGCCGCGACTGCGCGCGCTCTGCGAGTTCGCCGTCGAGCTGACGCGGGCGCCCGCAGCGGCGGGGCGCGAGCGGGTCGAGGCGCTCCGGGCGGTCGGTTGGAGCGACGAGGCGATCAACGACGCGATCCAGGTGATCGCGTACTTCAACTACGTCAACCGCATCGCGGAGGCGACGGGCATCGAGGCGGAGCCCGAGTGGTGAGCTAGAGCGAGTGCGCCGGCGCTCGCGGGGCCACGCCGGCCGCGACGCGCAGGATGGCCGCGACCGAGCGGTCGACATCCGCGTCGGTCGTTCGCCAGTTCGAGACGGAGATCCGCATCGCCGCGACCCCTCGCCAGGTCGTCCCGCTCAGCCAGCAGGTGCCGTCCTCCTGCACGCGGCTCACGACCTCGCGTGTCGCCTCGTCGGCCCCGGCGAAGCGCACGAGCACCTGGTTCAGGACGACGTCGTTCAGGATCTCGACGCCCGGCTCGTCGCCCAGCGACTCGGCGAAACGCCGCGCGTGCGCGTGACAGCGCTCGACGAGCTCGGCGATGCCCGAGCGCCCGAGAGCGCGCACCGCTGCGTAGACGGGGAACCCGCGGGCGCGCCGCGAGAACTCGGGAGTCCAGTCCACCTGATCGCGCTCCCCGCCGGGCTCGGCCTGGACGAGGTAGCTGGCGTGCACCGTCATGGCGGCGCGGTGGGCCTCGGGATGCGCGCAGAAGACGAGCCCCGAGTCGTAGGGGACGTTCAGCCACTTGTGGGCGTCGGTCGCCCAGGAGTCGGCGCGCTCGATCCCCTCGACGAGATGGCGCAGGCTCGGGCTCGCCGCGGCCCACATGCCGAACGCGCCGTCGACGTGGAGCCAGGCGCCGGCCGCCTCCGCCGCGTCCGCGATCGCCGGCAGGGGATCGACCGAGCCGGTGTTGACGTTGCCGACCTGTGCGCACACGATCGTCGGAGCCTGCGACGAGGCGAGCAGCGCGGGCAGCCCGTCGGCCTCCATCCGTCCCTGCCGGTCGACGGGCACGGGCACGAGCTGCGAGGCGCCGATCCCGAGCAGACGCAGCGCACGGTCGACGGTGACGTGCCGCTCCTCGCCGACGACCACGCGCAGGGGTGGCGAGCCGGCGAGCCCGTCGCGCCCGACGTCCCAGCCGGCGCGCTCGAGCACGCCGTGGCGCGCGGCGGCGAGGGCCGTGACGTGCGCGAGCTGGCACCCGGTCACGAAAGCCGTCGAGACGCCTGCGGGCAGGCCGAGGAGCTCGGTCAGCCAGCGGGCCGCGACCTCCTCGACGACTGACGCGCTCGGCCCGCCGGCGTACAGGCCTGCGTTCTGATCCCAGGTCGAGGTCAGCCAGTCGGCAGCGAGGGCGGCCGGTAGCGCCCCGCCGATCACGAAGCCGAAGTAGCGCCCGGCCGGAATCGCGACGAGGCCGGGCTCGGCTGCGGCGACGAGCGCCTCGACCACCTCGAGCGCCTCGCTCGGGCGCTCGGGGAGGGGGCCGCCGAGCGCCGCGCGCAGCTCGTCCACGCTCGCCTGCGCCCGGACCGGGCGCGCCTCGAGCGTGGCGAGGTACTCGGCGGCGTAGGCGGCGGTTCGCTCGAGGACGTCGCGTTCGTCCATTCCGGGCGAGCTTAGCGCCGCCCGCGTGCTGCCCTCCGAGTGGAGCGGGGTGCGAGCTACGGGCGCAGCTTGACGGTGTCGCCTCGCCCGGCGCCCCAGCGCCCGAAGGCGCCGCGGTTGACCTCGAGCGCGCTGCGGTAGGCGACCCCGGGCGAGTAGACCGTGCAGGGGTCGGCGCGGCAGGGGGTCATGTCCAGGATCCGCAGGATCCGCCCGCGCCCGTCGAGGAAGGCGATCGAGAGGGGGATCAGGGTGTTCCGCATCCAGAAGCCCCCGGTCGTCGGCCGCTCGAAGCGGAAGAGCATGCCGGCTTCGCGGGCGAGCGTGCGCCTGTGCATGAGACCGAGCGCCTGCTGTTGCGGTGAGTCGGCCAGCTCGACGTCGATCCGGATCGTTCGTGCTCCCGTGTCGATCGTCGCCTTCGCCCGTGGGAAGATGCCGGCGCTCGCCGTGGAGCCGCCGAGCAGCAACACGGCGAGCGCCGCCAGGAGCACGCGACTCATGGAGGCATGGTGCCAGCCGCTGAGGTCTGCGAGCGATCTCATCTCCACGGTCTCGATCGGCAACGGCGGCAGCTCGCTGAAACCGCTGCTCGGGCTTCGGCGCGTCGGCGCGGCCTCGGGCAGTAGGCTCGTGGGATGGTCGGTGGGCCGATCGTCACCGTGCCGGCGAGTCCGGTGCACCTGGGCGCGGGCGAGCCGTGAACGATCCGGTCAAGGTCGCCTGCGTCCAGGCCGAGCCGGCGATCCTCGACCGGGAGGCGACGATCGACAAGCTCGCCGCCCTGACCGCCGAGGCGGCAGGGGCCGGCGCGGGGCTCGTCGTCTTCCCCGAGACGTTCGTTCCCGCCTACCCCTCCTCCGTGTGGGCGAAGACGCTCGCCGGCTGGGCCGACCCTCGCGCGAAGGCCGCGTTCGCGCTGCTCGTGCGCGAGTCGGTCGCCGTCCCGGGAGCGGCGTGCGACCGGCTCGGCGAGATCGCCCGCGAGCACGGCGTGTGGCTCGTCACCGGCGTCAACGAGGTCGACCCCGAGCGCCCCGGGACGCTGTACAACGCCCTCCTCTACCACGCGCCGGACGGGACGCTCGCGCAGCACCACCGCAAGCTCGTGCCGACCAACCACGAGCGGCTCGTCTGGGGACAGGGAGACGGGGGCGGACTGCGGGCGTTCGAGACGGGCCTCGGACGGATCGGCGGCCTGATCTGCTGGGAGAACTACATGCCGCTGGCGCGCTTCGCGCTGTACGAGTCGGGCATCGAGATCTACGTCGCATCGACCGCCGACGACGCAGACGCGTGGCAATCGACGCTCGTCCACCTCGCGCGCGAGTCGCGAGCCTTCGTCGTCGCGCCCTGCCACTTCCAGCGGGCGAGCGGCTATCCCGAGAGCTTCCCGCTGCGGGAGGAGCTCGAGGGGCACGACGTGATCGGGCGCGGCGGTAGCGCGATCCTCGCGCCGGACGGGAGCTACCTCGCGGGTCCGCTCTACGGGGAGGAGGGCATCCTCTACGCCGAGCTCGACCCCGTGCGTCTGCGCGAGGAGCGGCAGCGCTTCGATCCGGCCGGTCATTACCACCGGCCCGACGTGCTCGCTCTCTCGGTGCGCTCGCCCGAGGCGCCGTAGCCGCGGCACCTTGTCGTTCCACCTCCGGCACGGTTCTGTGCCCCGTGGGGCGCAGAACCTCTGCTAGCGGGGTCTGACCCCTGAGCTCGAGCCGCGCGACGCCCCTGCCACGAAGACGGCGCTCCCACAGCGCACTTCGTCTGGTGGCGGGGTCTGACCCCTGAGCTCGAGCCGCGCGACGCCCCTGCCACGAAGACAGCGCTCCCACAGCGCACTTCGTCTGCTAGCGGGGTCTGACCCCCTACTCTCGACCCAGAGTCCTCGCCCGAGCTCGGCGGCGGCTCCCGCGGCGTTCTCGCTCCCGGCTGCCCGCCGCCTACCCCTCTCTCCGGCGCGCCGCGGAGCGCCGGAGCACGCGCTCGTCGCCGACGCGCCTCGTCAGCCCGTCCGCGTCGAAGCGCTCGAGCAGGAGCTGGGCCGTCCGGCGCGAGGCGCCGAGGAGGTCGCGGAAGCGCGCGAGCGTGATCCGCCCCTCGCGCCCGCACTCCTCGACGAGCGCCCGGCGAGCGGTCTCGAAGGCCTCCGCGCCGACCGCCTGCCCGTCTCCGAGGCGCACGAGCCTGCCTTCGGTCTCGAGGTACGCGCCGAGCTCGCGGTCCTCGACCCGCATTGGATCCAGGCCCGACTCGGCCAAGGCGCGCTCGAGCTCCTGCGCAGCCCGCGCACGCGCGCCCAGGCTCGCGGACACTCCCGGCAGGTAGCCCTTCGCGCCGCGGCGCTCGACGCCCAACAGGGGGAGAACCGCTCCGGCCCACGGTGCGCGGGGCAGGAGCTCGGCCAGCGGCAACCCGGGATCGAGCGGTGCCTCCCGGGCACGCGCGGCGAGCCGCGCC
>JACCZA010000075.1 GCA_013696185.1 Actinomycetota bacterium | reverse complement strand
GCGTCCGGCTGACCGAGCGCGAGCTCGCGCGCGCCGTCGCGGCGGCCGGCCTGCAGGTCGTCGGTCGGGCCTTCGGACCGGACGCCCCCTACCGCTACAGCCGCGACGTCTTCCTGCGCCTGCGACGGGCCTGATGGCGAGCACGCTCGCGCTCTCCCTCTACCTGCCGCTCCTCGCCGGCGCCCTCGCGCTCGTCTGGCGCCGCCCGTCCTTCGCCCTGTATGCCTTCGTCGTCGGCCTCGCCCTGCACAACGCCGCCATGGCCGCCCTCTACGCCGCCGGGGTGCGTGGCGGAGCGTTGAGCGCGATCCAGGCCTGGAAGGAGCTGCTCCTCGTCGCGGCCGCCGGAAGCGTGGCTCGGGCCGCGTGGCGCGCCCGGCGGCTGCCGTTCCGTCCGCGGGCCGTCGATCTGCTCGCACTCGCCTTCGCGCTTGTCGTGGTCGTCTACGCGCTCCTGCCGCAGCGCGCGCTCGGCGGAGCGGCGGGTACGGAGGCCGTCCTGCTCTCGCTGCGCAGCGCGCTCTTGCCGGTCGCTGCCTACGGGCTCGGCCGGGCGCTCGGGCTCGGCTCGGCCGAGCTGCGCCGGCTCTCCTGGACGGTGCTCGGCACGGCCGCCGGCCTTGCGGCGGTCGGCCTCGTCGACCAGTACGCGCTCTCGGTCGAGTGGTGGCGCGACGCGCAGGTGCCCGCCTACTTCCGCGAGGAGCTCGGCTTCGTCTACCACGGCCCGGGCGGGATGCCCGAGAACTTCGCCTTCAACTCGGCCGACGGGGTCTTCCGCCGGTTGATCTCCACCTTCGTCAGCCCACTCGCCTCGGCCTTCCTGCTCGGGATCGCGCTCCTCGTGACGGCTGCCGTCGTTTCCCTGCGGCGCCCCCACGCCGTCGTGCTCGCGACCCTCGCCGCGGCCGGCCTCCTCTTCACGCTGTCCCGCTCGACCCTGATCGCCCTCGCCGCCGGCTTCGTCGTCCTGGCGCTCGCCCGCCGCCGAGCCTGGCCGGTGGGTGCGGCCGCCGCGACCCTCGTCGTCGGCGTCGCCTTCGCGTCGGTCTTCACCTCGATCGCGCCACGGACGCACTTCTTTCCCGCCGAGCTCGCCTACCAGGAGGCGCAGGCGAGGCTCAGGGGCGGGCTGCCGCAGGGGGACGGGACGCTCTCGCTCGAGGAGTCGTCGATCCGCAGCCACCTGACGAGCCTGCGCGCGGATGCGGGGGACGTCCTGCGCCACCCGCAGGGGTACGGGCTCGGCAACGCGGGGGCGGTCGCTCGCAGGACCGGGACCGAGCTCAAGGCCGGCGAGTCGAACTACACCGAGCTCGGGGCCGAGACGGGCGTGCTCGGGCTCGGCCTCTTCCTCGCGTGGAGCGTGCTCCTCCTCGCCGGCCTGATCCGCACCGCGCGCGCCGGAGGCGACGCCGTGCACGGGCGCGCGGCTGCCGGGCTCGCGGCGTCGCTCGCGACGGTGCTCGTCCTCGCCGTGCAGACCGACGCGATCGGCGTGCCCTGGGTCGCGCTCTGCGTCTGGTGGCTCGCAGGCGCGCTCGTCGCCGTGCCGCCCGAACGCCGCTCGCTACCGTTCGAGGGCGGTGAGCGCGATCGACCCCGGAGTGGACATCGGCCACGTGCACCTGAAGGTGGCGGAGATCGAGCGCTCGCTCGCCTTCTACTGCGGCGTGCTCGGTTTCGAGGTGATGCAGCGCTGGGGTGACTCGGCAGCGT
This sequence comes from Actinomycetota bacterium, assembly GCA_013696185.1. GTDB lineage: Bacteria > Actinomycetota > Thermoleophilia > Gaiellales > Gaiellaceae > JACCZA01. The sequence goes on along the minus strand of JACCZA010000075.1, from coordinate 1,342 downwards.
TCGTCTCGGCGGGCGGCTACCACCACCACATCGGACTCAACACGTGGGAGTCGCAAGGCGGCTCGCCGCCTCCCCCGGGGACGACCGGCCTCTTCCACCTCGCGATCCGGTATCCCACGCGCGCCGCCCTCGCCGATGCGCTGCGGCGGGTGGTCGAGGCGGGCGTCTCCATCTCGGGCGCGTCGGACCATGGCGTCTCGGAGGCGATCTACCTGAGCGACCCCGACGCGAACGGCGTCGAGCTCTACCGGGACCGCCCGCGCGAGGACTGGCCGAGGCCCGCAGACGACGCGGAGGGCGTCGCGATGTTCACCGCGCCGCTCGACCTGAACGCGCTGCTCGCGGAGGCCGGGGGCTAACGATCCGCCTCATGTAGGCGCAGGCTCGGAGTCGGCAGGCGTCGCCGCCGAGCTCCCGAGGAGGACGAAGCCCCAGAGCACGAGCCCGAGCCCGAAGAAGGGGACGAGCACGAGCGCGCCGAGGAAGCAGACGAGCCCGAGCGCGAGCGGCAAGCTGCTCCAGGGCGGCGGCACGTGCGCACGGATCAGGACGACGCCCAACCCCAGCAGGCCCGCGAGCGAGACGAGGGCGCCTGCCCCGAGCAGCGTGGCGCCGTCGGTGCCGGTCTCTCGCCCGACGAGGCCGAACTCGACCACGTTGCCGGCGAGCATCAGCAGGAGCCCGATCTGCGCGAGCAGCACACCGGCGGCGGCCGGCCGGCCGGTGTGCGCCCGGTAGCGGCGCAGGAGCGTCCAGAGCCCCACGGAAGCCAGGACGAGCGCCGGGCCGAGCAGCGCCCGCGCGGCCCCCTCGGTCAGGCCGAGCACCTCGCTGGCGCCGTCGTCGGTCGCTCCCTGGAGGAACCAGGCGATCGCCCAGAGGGCACCGCTCGCGATCAGCGCGGCTCCGCCGAGCCGAAACCGGGCGGGCGGGCCTACGAGGGCGAGGGCGAGGTCAGCCGCCGGCGCTCGGCGTCGAGTGCGTCGGTCAGCGTCTCCGGACGCGTATCGCCGTCGTCCGGCTCCTGGAGCAGATCCTCCAGCTGCGCGGCCATGGCACGGAACCCGGCCATCGCCCGCTGCATCTTCTCCTCGACCGAGCGGGACTCGTCGCGGATCGTCTGCTGGCGCTGGAGGGCACTCGCCTCGATTCGCGCGGCCATCGCCTCGGCGGTCTGGCGGGTCGCCCGCGCCCGCGTCTCGGCCTCGGCCTGCATCCTCGCGGCCTCCTCCTCGGCTTCCCGTCGCTGCTGCGTCGCATAGACCTCGCCCGTCTGGCGGGTGTCGGCCGCGTACCGCTCCGCATCGGCGCGGAGCGTCTCGGCCTCGCGCCTCGCCTGCTC
>JACCZA010000070.1 GCA_013696185.1 Actinomycetota bacterium | reverse complement strand
AGCTGGGAGAGCAGCGCGCCGTGGAAGACGTCGCCGGCGCCGAGCGTGCTCAGCGCCTCGACGGGGTGCCCGGGCGCCTCCACGATCTCGCCCCCGCGCGCGTAGGCGACGCTGCCGAGCTCCCCGCGCGTGACGACGACGAGCTCGGCCCCTGCGCGGAGGGCGCCCTCGGCGCTGCCGAAGCGCTCACGCAGCGCGCGCTCGGTCGGTGCGTAGAGCGCGACGCCCTCGAGATCAAGGCTCTCGATCGGGTTGCCGCCGTCGATGGAGAGGCGTGCCTCGCGCGGGACGGCGCCGTAGCCGACGTGGTCCACGTGCACCCACGCGGCACCCCGGCAGAGCTCGAGCGCACGCGCGCCGAGCTCGAGGGGCCCGAGCGAGCCCGGAAACGCGACGATCGCGCGGCTCCCCGCGCCGACGAGGATCGCGCTCTGCGGCGAGCGGGCCCCGCGGACGACGGTCAGCTCTGAGACGTCGACACCCTCGCGCTCGAGCCCGTCCCTGATCGCGGCGCCGGCCTCGTCGTCTCCGACCGCGCCGAGGAACGAGGTCGGAACCCCGAGCCGCGCCAGCGTGACCGCCGCGGTGGCGGCCGGCCCCCCACCGGCGAGGGCGAGCTCGGTGGCCACCACGCGATCCTCGGCGGCCGGGTGGCGGGGCACGGCGAGGATCGTGTCGAGCGTGGCGAGGCCGGCACAGACGACGAGCGGGGCCGGCACGTCAGAGCACCTTCACGGTCAGGATCGCGTGCGGGCGGTAGGGCACGACGATCGCATCCCCCTCGACCTCGAGCGCCGCGCCGTCGTCCTCGAGCGCGTTCGCAAGACGGGCGGAGGAGAACGGGAAGCCGAGACGCACCCGCGCCGTGCCGCGACCGCCGAATGCCTCGTAGAGCCGCAGCACGAGCGCCTCCGAGTCCTCCGCGCGCTTGATCGTGTCGAGGACGAGGCTCGGCTCGTCGACCGCGGCGAGCGACTCGCCGGGCCGGCCGCCCCGCGTCCAGCGCACCGGCGCGTTGAAGCGCACGGCCTCCGCGAGGACGCCTGCCTCCCGCCAGCCGCCCGCGTGCGGGAGCACCGCGTAGGCGAACTCGTGCCGCCCCTGGTCGGCCTCCGGATCGGGGCTCTTCGGCGCGCGTAGCAGGCTGATCCGCAGCTCGTTGCCAAAGCAGCTGTAGCCGTACTTCGAGTCGGTGAGGAGCGCCGCGCCGAAGCCGTGCTCCGAGAGGTCGGCGAAGCGATGGCCCGGCACCTCGTAGCGCGCGCGATCCCAGCTCGTCGAGTAGTGGGTCGGCCGCTCCGCATAGCCGAACGGCATCTCGTACGTCGCGAGCGGCGCGCGCACGGCGAGCGGGAAGCAGACCTTGAGCAGCGTGTGGCTCTCGTGCCAGTCGACCGACGTGTGCAGCTCGAGCAGGCGCGACCCCGCATCCAGCCGGACCACCTGGCGCAGGCGGCTCGCCTCGCCCAGCGAGCGCTCGAAGGCGAGCTCGCACCGCAGCGGCGACTCGGTCACGACAGCGCAGGACCCGGCCGGCGGGCAGTCGCGGCGCGTCCTCAGGTGCGCGGGGTCGATGTCCCAGGCGTCGAAGTTGACGGGCCGGTCGTCGTACAGCTCGAGCCGGTTGCCCGGCGCCGCCAGCGCCTCGCGACCGGTCGCCCGCTCGACGAGGCTCACGACCGTCCCCTCCGGCGAGAGCTCGGCGCGCAGATGCGCGTTCTCGAGCACGAGGCCCTCCAGGCGCACCGCGTCGTCCGGCTCGACGACCGCCCCGGCGCCGTAGGCCGGAGCCTCGACCACCCGCAGCTCGCCCTCCGGCGCGCGGACGACCTCGCGCCGTGCGAAGCCCGTCGTGTTCACGGGCGTGTCCCCGGTGCCGCAGAGCGTCTCCGCACCGGTCTCGACAGCGGCGAGATCGCGCTCGGCGTCCTCGTAGACGAGGCCGATCGACGAGCCCGGCAGGATGTCGTGGAACTGGTTCAGGAGCAGGAGCTGCCAGAGCCGGTCGAGCTCGGCCCGCGGGTAATCGTCGTCGCCGCGGAGGCAGAGGAGGAACTCCGCGTCGTG
>JACCZA010000066.1 GCA_013696185.1 Actinomycetota bacterium | reverse complement strand
CTCAGCGGCGCCGTCGCGGAGGCGCGAGGACATCGCCGGGAAGCGGCCGAGGTCATCGACGGACTGTCCGACGAGGAGTTGGCCCGGCGGCTTGACGGACTCGTCCACCTGGCGACGGCGGAGATGTACCTCGACCATTTCGAGGCCTCGGGCCGCCACGCCCAACGTGCCTTGACGATCGGGCGCGCGACCGGGCAAGGCGATCTCCTTCCCGCTCATCTTCCCGATGCTCGGGACATCTCTCTGGGTGCAGGGCCGCATGGCGGAGTCCGGGGAGGTGCTCGACGGCGCTATCGAGGCCGCTCGTTTGCTGGACAACGTCCAGGGGCTTGCCTGGAACCTCTTCAACCGCAGCTTCGCCGCGCTCGCCGCCGGCGACGTCGAGCTGGCGTTCGCCACTGCACAGGAGAGCACCGACATCGCGAAGGAACTCGACGAAAGCGTCCTCACCGGCCACGCCGCCTGGGCGCTCGCCGCGGCGCTGCTCGAGTCCGGGCGTGCCGAGCAGGCCGCCGAGCTGCTCCTGACCGCTGTGACCGCGTGGCTGCTGCTCATGTCGGCTGCTGCGTGCGCGACCCTCTTGATTCTCGGCGTCCGGGATCTCCGCTGCTTCGGGCTTTGGCTGCTGACGCCGATGATGCTCTCCACACTTGCTATCGGCAACGCCACGATCCTGGTAATCCTCTTCGTCGCGATTCTGTGGCGATGGAGAGACACACCGAGAGTTGCGGCAGCTGCCCTGACCGCCGCGATAGCGACGAAGCTGTTCGTGGCACCGCTCATCGTCTGGCTGATCGCGACCAAGCGGTACCGAGCCGCCGTGTTGACCGCGATCGGCACACCGGCGGTGATTCTGACGGCCTGGGCGATCATCGGCTTCTCTGCGATCGGGCGTTACGCCTCGATTCTCCCTGCCAACGCCGACATTTTCTCGGACGACGGTCCCTACCTGCAAGGGTTTCTCCTCCAAGTAGACAGTTCGTCGGGCCTGGCAATCGGAGCTGGTATCGGGTGTGCGGCGCTCTTGCTCGTCGCAGCGTGGTTCGCCGGTGGCCTCGCCGCTTTCACGCTCGCCGTGTCCGCTTCGATCATCCTCACCCCGGTCGCTTGGATCGGATATGCCGGCCTCCTCGTGATTCCGATGGCAGTTCTTTGGCCGAGGTGGTCGGGCGCCTGGCTGCTCCTGCTCGAACGTACCTTCACTGGTACTTCTCCCCGCTTCCGTATAAGAGCTGGCTCTGAGCGTCAGCATGCTCGCTCTCGTCGTGCTGATCGTCGTGATCGTTGTGCGCCGGGCGTGTGGACACCCTCCGGGTCACCCGAGCGCGATCGTCGCGTCGGCCTGCTCGACCACCACCGGGTCGTGAGAGGCGACGATCACCGCGGCCCCCCACTCGCGCGCCAGGCGGACCAGCAACGCCGTCACCGCACGGGCGTTCGCCTCGTCGAGACGCGAGGTCGGCTCGTCGGCGACGAGCACGTCCGGCCGCGAGGCGATCCCCCGGGCGATCGCGACCCGCAGACGCTCGCCGACGGAGAGGCGCTCCACGAGCTGCTCGGCCCGCTCGGCGAGGCCGACGGCGGCGAGGGCCTCGACGGCGCCATCGTCACCCTGCCCGCGCAGCCGCAGCGTGAGCTCGACGTTCTCGCGGGCACTCAGGAACGGGATCAGGACCGGCTGCTGCGGCACGTAGCCGATCCGTCGCGAGCGGAGTGCCGCCCACCGGTCGCGGTCGAGGCCGGCGACGTCCTCGCCGGCGAGGCGGATCGTCCCTGCGTCGGGTGCCTCCAGGCCGGCGATCACGTCGAGCAGAGTCGTCTTGCCCGAGCCGGAGGGCCCGGTGATCGCCGTCACGGCGCCGCGGTCGATGTCGGCGGCGAAGTCGGCGAGGACGACCCGGCTCCCGTAGCGCTTGACGAGCGAGCGCAGCTCGAGGATCCGCTCCCGCAGGGAGATCTCCCGGCTCTCCACCACCGGCGCGGCCCGTGCTGCGACCGCGCCCCCGGCGGCGGTGATGACGATACGGTCGCCGTCGAGCTGTGCGTCGACGCGCGCGCCGACGCCTGCGCCGCGCAGCAGCTCCTCGGGCAGCCGCAGCCAGCCGCCGCGGCCGACGACGATCTTCTCGCCCGAGCCTCGCTCCTCGTCGCTGATCCGTCCGTCCCGGATCCGGACGAGCCGGTCGGCGAAAGCGCCGACACGCGGGTCGTGGCTGACGACGATCGCCGTCGTGCCGCTTCGCCGGGCGAGATCCGCGATCAGGCCGAGGACGATGTCGGCGTTGGCGCGGTCGAGCTCTCCCGTCGGCTCGTCGGCGAGCAGGAGCCGCGGCCGGTGGGCCATCGCCGCGCAGACCGCCGCGCGCTGCTGCTCACCCCCGGACAGCTGTCCCGGCAGGGCGTCGAGGCGCGCGCCGAGCCCGACCGCCTCGAGCAGCTCGGCGGCGCGACCCCGTGCTTCGGAGACGAGATCGAGTCGCAGGCGGGTGGCGACCGAGTCGACGATCGGCTGGGCGGGGTCGAGCGCCGTAGCGTGATCCTGGCCGACCGAGCCGATCATCGCCGCCCGGTACTGCGCGAGCCCGCGCCGGCCGAGCTGCGCCAGATCCCACTCGAAGACGCGCACAGCGCCGGCCGACGGACGATCGGCCCCGGCCAGGATGCGCAGGAAGCTCGTCTTCCCCGCCCCGCTCGGCCCGAGGATCGCCAGGATCTCGCCCTCGTCCACGGTCAGCGTCAGCCCCTGGAGCGCGGCGGCGTCACCCTCCGGCGTCGAGTGCACCCGGAAGACGTCCCGCGCGTCGATCGCCGTCACGGATCCTCCCGGGCCGGACGGCCGGCCGCACGCGCGCGAAACGCTCCCCGCGTCGTCGCGACGATCACGAGGGCGCCGATCAGGCCGACGCCGCCGACCACCGCGACGACGGCTATCGGATCCAGGCTCAGCTCGAGCGGCGGCACCGGGCGCTCACCGGTCGCCGAGACGGCGACGACGTCGACGACGAGCGCGGCCAGGACGGCGCCGGTGAGAAGGCCCCCGACGAGGCCGAGCGTGCCGGCACCGAGCTGACGCAGTCGGATCAGCCGGCGCAGGAGCCGCGGCGCCGCGCCCTGCGTCTCGAGATCGAGGAGCTCGCGACGGTCGTCGCGCAGGTCGGACAGAGCCGCGAGCGCGAGGGCAAGGAGCGCCAGCAGCAGGCTGATCGCCGCGCCGACGAGGAGCATCGCGAGCGCGCCTCGCGCCAGGGGGTCCCCGCGCAGCCGTGCCTCCCGCTCGACGCGGGAGTCGAGCACGAGCGCGTCGAACGGCGCTCGCCGCAGCCGACTGCGTACCGTCGTCTCGGCTGCCGGGGTGGTGGCATCGAGCCACGCCTCCGTCGCGAATCCGCTCCCGGGAGCCGCAAGGTTCATGGCGCTGTCGAGGGCGGCACGGTCGACAACGGCGAAGTCGTTCCGCGCCGAGGGGAACCTGGTTGCGACGCCCGCGACCTCGAGACGCACGGGACGACCGCCGACCTGCAGGGTGAGCCGGCCGGAGTCGTCGGCCAGACGGGCGAGGAGTGGCGAGACGACCGCCGGCAGCGACATCGTGTCGATCGCCTGCCGCGGGCGAAACCACGTCTCGATCCCGGGCGTGACCGTGACGCCGAGGCGACCGCGGGCGAAGGACGCGCCGCCGATCCCGACCCAGTCCGCGTACCCGGAGACGACGGCTCCGCCGGCGCGCAGAGGCTCGAGCTCGATCTCGGCCACGAGCGGCCGGCCGGCGTCCGCGCCGGCCTCGCGCAAGCGCGGCGGGGGCAGGAGCTGGAAGCCGAGCAGCGTCCCGCCACGGGCCGCCCTCGGGATGGCAGCCCGCCCCGGCACCGAGAGCTCGATCTGCTCGTACGCCCCATCCGGCTGACGCAGCGCGACTCCCAACGACAGCCCCGCGACCGAGCTCCGCCCGCCGAGCTCGAGCTCCCGCGCGCTCGGTGGCAGTCGCGGGCCGCGCAGCTCGGACGGGAAGGCGAGATCCGGCGCGTCGAAGCTCGAGCCGCGCAGTGTCTCGAGCAGCTTCGGCTCGAGACCGAGCAGCGTGATCGCGCTCAGCGTGCCGACGCCGGCGACGTTCGCGACCTGGCGTATCACCGGGGCGGCGTCGACGTCGTCGCCGAGGCCGGCGAGCCGGCGCTCGGTCGCGACCTCGCGCACCGGCACCAGGCGCCTGAGGTCCTCCCGGAGGACGATGTCCGCGCCGAGAGCGAACGCCGCCTGCTCCCGTTGCCCGCGCTCGAGCGTCGCCCGGTAGGTCGCGGCGAACGTGGCGACTGCGACGCTGATGACGAGGAAGGC
>JACCZA010000053.1 GCA_013696185.1 Actinomycetota bacterium | reverse complement strand
TCGAGCTCCGCGTCGGCCTCGGAGTCCCACACGATGCCGCCGCCGATCCAGAGGTGGATGCGGCTCTCGGCCACCGCGAAGGTGCGGATCGTGAGCGCGAGATCGAGGTCGCCGTTCGGATGGATCCTGCCCAGGGCGCCCATCGAGGCTCCGCGGCCGACGGGCTCGAGCGCTGCGATGTGGTCGAGCGCAGCGATCTTTGGGGCGCCCGTGACGGAGCCGCCGGGATGCGTGGCCGCGAGCAGCTCGGGCAGCGAGACGTCCTCGCGCAGCATCCCCTCGACGGTGCTCTCGAGGTGCGCGACCCCGGCGAGCTCCCGCTCGACCATCAGCTCGGGCCAGCGCACGCTGCCCGGCTCGCACACGCGCGAGAGGTCGTTCCGCTCGAGGTCGACGATCATCACGTGCTCGGCGGCGTCCTTCTCCGCGCTGCGCAGCTCGCCTGCGGCGTCGAGCGGCCGCGTGCCCTTGATCGGCCTCGTCCAGACCCGCCGACCGCGCCGGGCGAGGAAGAGCTCCGGCGAGGCGGAGACGATCGTCCAGCGATCGCCCGACAGCGGCCACGGATGGAGTGGCTCGAGCGGTGCGAGGGCGGCGGCGAGCCCGGCCGGATCGCCTCTGAAGGGGGCCGAGAGATGCTGGACGAGGTTCGCCTGGTAGACGTCTCCACGAGCGATCGCCGCCCGGGTCGCCTCGACGGCCGCGCGGTGGCCCTCGTCGCTCCAGCTTCGCTCCCAGGCGCCGACGGAGAACTCGCCGCCCACCGGCGGGGCCTCGGCGGCCGCGTGGATCCGGCAGGCGAGCAGCGGCAGGCTGCAGGGCTCGGGCGGCGCCGGCCGCGCATCCCGTCGCAACCCCTCCGAGAGCGCGTAGCCGAGGTAGACGTCCGCGACGACCCCCTCGGCGCCGCCGCCGAAGAACCCCGCCTCGAGGAGGTGGTTCTCGAGCCGGTCGAAGGCGCCCTCCGAGGTCCAGACCTCGAGCACCCGCGCCACGCTAGTCCATACACTCGGGGCATGGCGCAGACCGAGGCGAGGCGCGAGCTCTGGGGCGGGGAGACCCGCAAGGCGGTTGCGAACTTCACGGTCTCGGGCGAGCCGATCCCGGCTCCCGTCGCCCGCTGGCTCGGCAGGATCAAGGCGGCCGCGGCCCGCGTCAACGCGGAGCTCGGGCTGCTCGACGCCGACAAGGCCGAGCGCATCGCGGCCGCCGGCGAGCGCATCGCGGCCGGGGAGCTCGACGACCAGTTCCCGATCGACGTCTTCCAGACCGGCTCCGGCACCTCCTCGAACATGAACGCGAACGAGGTGATCGCCTCGCTCGCGGGCGAGGACGTGCACCCGAACGACGACGTCAACATGGGCCAGTCCTCGAACGACGTCTTCCCCTCGGCCGTGCACCTCGCGGCGCTCGACGCCTCGACGAACGAGCTGATCCCCGCGCTCGAGCAGCTCGCGGCCTCCCTCTCGGCCAAGGCGCGCGAGCTCGACGACGTCGTCAAGTCGGGGCGCACGCACCTGATGGACGCGGTGCCCGTCACGCTCGGGCAGGAGTTCGCCGGCTACGCGGCCCAGGTCGGCGAGGGCGTCGCCCGGGTCCGCTCGACGCTCGGACGGCTCGGCCAGATCCCCCTCGGCGGCACTGCCGTCGGCACGGGGCTGAACACCCACCCGGAGTTCGCCGCGCGGGTGCGCCGGCGCCTGGCGGAGGAGACGGGTCTCGAGATCCTCCCTCCGGCCGACCCCTTCGAGGCCCAGGCCGCACGGGACGGGCTGGTCGAGGCCTCGGGCGCGCTCAAGACCGTGGCCGTCTCGCTGACGAAGATCGCGAACGACCTCCGCCTGATGGGCTCCGGGCCGCGCGCGGGCCTCGCCGAGCTGTTCCTGCCCGAGCTGCAGAAGGGGAGCTCGATCATGCCGGGCAAGGTCAACCCCGTCATTCCCGAGGTCGTGACGCAGGTCGCCGCACAGGTGATCGGCAACGACACGGCCATCACGGTGGGCGGGCTGCAGGGGCACTTCGAGCTGAACGTGTTCGTCCCGCTGCTCGCCCGCAACCTGCTCGGCTCGATCACGCTGCTCGCGGGGGCCTCGCGTGCGCTCGCGGAGAAGTGCGTCGACGGGATCGAGGCGAACCGCGAGGCGTGCGAGCGCTACGCCGAGCTGACCCTCTCGGCCGCGACCGCCTTGAACCCCTACATCGGGTACGACCGTGCGAGCGCGATCGTGCAGGAGGCGGCGCGCTCGGGCCGCTCCCTGCGCGAGGTCGCACGCGAGGACGGCGTCGAGGAGTCGGTGCTCGACCGGGCGCTCGACCTCCGCGCGATGGCGAGGCCGCACGCGGGCTGAGCCCGCCTCCTCGTTCCCGGAAGGATCGCTGCGGCGACGGCGAATACCGGAAGCCGGGTGAAGTGGATCCTGCTCATCGTCGGAGTGGTCGTGTTCTTCGCCGTCGGCGGCTCGGCCGTGCTCGCGAAGGTGCCCGAGGTGCGCGATCGCGTCGGCGAGCTCGTGGGCGAGGGGAAGGCAGGAGCGGGGAGCGCCGCCGCGCAGATCTCCTCGACCGAGTTCGTCCAGGTGCGCCGCGGGGCGAGCACGCGGTCGGTGCGCGCCCTCGTCGGAGCGCCCGAGACCACGCACACGGCGAAGGTCGAGGGACTCGAGGTCGAGTGCTGGTACTACGGCATCGTCGGTGCGACCGGCACCTACCAGCTCTGCTTCGTGGACGGGAAGCTGACCGCCCGTGCCCGCTTCGCCCGCTCCTGAGTAGACGACCCGCTATAGCGACACCTTGACGTGGAGCGGTGGGCCGGGCACACTCGACCCGTCTAGGGGGATCTCTCCGGGCAGGCGCTATCGGCCGCCCGCGGAGAGCGAAGAGGTGTGAGAGGAGCACGTATGCGTACGAGCAAGGCTCGCTTGAGGATGCTGCTCGCGGTCGCGGTCTGCCTGACGGCCGCCGCGATCGCCGCAGTCAGCGTCGACGCCCCGGCGCAGGCCGCCGCGGCGCCGACGGTCTACAACATCGATCTCAGCACGGAGTTCCGGCGACCCAGGGAGATCGGCGGCAAGGCCGTTCCGAACTCGCAGAGCGCGGCCCACGTGCCGGCTGCGGGCGTTCCTCGGCCGGCCTCCACGCCCGTGAGCGGCGACACTCCCGGGCTCGGCCTCAGCGTCGACGGGCTGAACCTGCGCGATCAGCGCACCGCCGACAACGGCAACCAGTTCAGCCTCGAGCCGCCCGACCAGGCGCTCTGCGTGGGCGGAGACCGCGTGCTCGAGTCGGTCAACGACGTGATGCGGTTCAGGGGGCTCGGCGGAGAGACCCTCGGCGGCGTCCAGTCGCTGAACAAGTTCTTCATCGGCGACTCGGCGATCATTCGCAGCACCCCGCCGGTGTACGGCGCGTTCGTGAGTGACCCGAAGTGCTACTACGATCCCGCACTCGGACGCTTCTTCTTCACTGTGCTCTCGCTCGATCGCGATGCCGCGACCGGCGACTTCACGGGACGGACGGACGTGCGGATCGCGGTCAGCAGGACGAGCACGCCCACGACGGACCCGGCGGGCTGGTTCATCTACCGGATCGACACCACGAACGACGGCTCGAACGGGACGCCCGCGAATCCCGATTGCCCGTGCCTCGGCGACCAGCCGCTGATCGGTGCCGACGCCTACGGCTTCTACGTCACGACGAACGAGTTCCCGCTCTTCGTCGACGGCTTCAACGGCGCGATCGTCTACGCCTTCGACAAGGCGGCGCTGACGACGGGCACGCTGCGCATGACGCTCGTCGCCAACCGGCCCGCCCTCGCCGAGGGTCCCGGCTACTCGATCCAGCCCGCGACCTCGCCTGCGGCGAGCGAGTGGGACACGTCGAACAACGGCACCGCGTACTTCCTGTCGGCGCTCGACTTCGACGCCACGCTCGACAACCGGATCGCCACGTGGGCGCTGACCAACACGCAGTCGCTCACGACCGCGACTCCGAGGGTGACGCTCCGCAACGCCGTCCTGCCCAGCCAGGTGTACGGGCAGCCGCCGGACGCCGAGCAGCGGGACGGCCCGACGCCGCTCGCCGACGCTACGCCGAACGCGTTCACCGGCAAGCCCGGGAACGGGCCGCGCGAGCACCTGAACCTGCTCGCGGGCAACGACGACCGGATGCAGCAGGTCGTGCTCGCCGACGACAAGCTCTGGTCCGGGTTGAACACGGCGGTCAAGACGGAGAACGGCAACGTCAACGTCGGCATCGCGTGGTTCATCGTCGACCCGACGGCCACGGCGACGACGGTCTCCGGCACGATCGTGAACCAGGGCTACGTCGCGGTCAATCGGCAGAACGTGATGTACCCGGCCATCGGGGTGAACACCGCCGGCGAGGGCGTGATGACGTTCACGCTCGTCGGCCGCGACTACTACCCGTCTGCTGCGTACACGCCGATCGACGCCGGCGGCACGGGCGCGATCTCGATCGCCGGCGCGGGCGCTGCCCCGGCCGACGGCTTCAGCGGCTACCGCTTCTTCGGCGGCAGCGGCACGGAGCGCTGGGGCGACTACTCGGCGGCGGTTGCCGACGCGAGCGGGAACGTCTGGCTCGCGACGGAGTACATCCCGGGGACGTTCGGGTTCCCGCCGTTCCTCGCCAACTGGGGCACGCGGATCATGCGCGTGACGCCGTAGGGCGCAGGACGCCTCCGAGCGCGAGACGAGGGCCGCCG
>JACCZA010000039.1 GCA_013696185.1 Actinomycetota bacterium | reverse complement strand
CGACGAGCGCCGCCGACACCAGGGCCGCCGCGGCGGAGCTCGTCCGGCGCGGGGTCGACCTGCTCCTCTTCGCGGGCGGCGACGGCACGGCGCGCGACGTCCACGAGGCCGTCGGCGACCGTGTGCCGCTCCTCGGCATCCCGACGGGAGTCAAGATGCACTCGGCGGTCTTCGCGTCGACCCCGGAGCACGCGGGCGAGGTCGCCGCCTCCTTCCTCTCGGCCGGGCCCGACGCGCCGCTGCGGGAGGCCGAGATCCTCGACGTGGACGAGGACGCCGTGCGCGGCGATCGGATCGAGGCGCGGCTCTACGGTGCCGCCCTCGTCCCGGCCGACCGGCTCGGGATGCAGGCCGCGAAGTCGCGCTCGGGGCCCTCCGACGCGGTCGCGCTCGACGCCGTCTGCCGCGCCATCGCGGAGGCGATGGACCCGCGGCGGATCTACGTGCTCGGCCCCGGGACGACGACGAGGCGCATCGCGCGGCACCTGGGCCTCCCGGCCACGCTGCTCGGCGTCGACGCGGTACGGGCCGGCCGCCTCGTCGGCGCGGACCTCGGCGAGCGCGATCTCCTCGACCTGCTCGACGGGCAGGCGGCGACGCTCCTGCTCGGCGTGGTCGGCGGCCAGGGCTCCCTGCTCGGCCGTGGCAACCAGCAGCTGAGCCCCGCCGTCCTGCGCCGGATCGGGCTCGAGCACGTGGAGGTGATCGCGGGGCTCGAGAAGCTCGTCGCGCTCGACCCACCGTGGTTGCGGGTCGACACCGGCGACCCGGGGCTCGACGCAGAGCTGTCCGGCTACCGCCGCGTCCACGTCGCCCCGCGCCGCACAGCGGTCTTCAAAGTGGCGGCGTAGGTGACCGCGCATCCGTACATGCCGAACTCGACTCCCGAGCTGCATCGGGAGCTCCTGGATGCCATCGGCGCGCCGGACGTCGAGTCGCTCTTCGTGCAGATCCCCGCCGAGCACCGCCTGCGGGGCGAGCTCGACCTGCCGCCGGCACTGGCCTCGGAGCCTGCGCTGCGGCGCCACCTGCTCGACCTGCTCGCCCGGAACGACGACTGCGAGCGCAACCTCAGCTTCCTCGGCGGCGGCATCTGGCAGCACCACGTGCCCGCGATCGTGGACGAGATCGCGCGGCGGAGCGAGTTCCTGACGCCGGTGTGGGGGACGCCGTCCTCGGACCACGGGCGCAACCAGGCGTGGTTCGAGTTCGCGAGTCAGCTCGCCGAGCTGATCGGGCTGGACTTCGTCGGCCTCCCGGTCTACAGCTGGGGCTGCGCGGAGGGTCACGCCATCCGGATGGCGGCGCGCCTGACCGGCCGCTCGCACGTCCTCGTGCCGGCCACGATCGCGCCCGAGCGGCTCGCGGTGATCAGGACCTACTGTGGCGTGCCGGAGCTCGCGGGTCACATCGAGGTCGAGCTCGTCGGACACGATCCGGAGACGGGTGCGCTCGACCTGGACGACCTGCGCGCCAGGCTCTCGTCCCGAACTGCCGCCGTCCTGTTCGAGAACCCCGGCTACCTCGGCGTCCTCGAGACGAGCGCTGCCGAGATCGGGGGGCTCGCGCGGGCGGCCGGGGCGGAGACGATCGTGGGCGTCGACCCGATCTCGCTCGGCATCCTCGCTCCGCCCTCCGACTACGGCGCCGACATCGTCGTCGGCTCCGTCCAGCCGCTCGGCGTGCACATGTCGTGCGGCGGCGGGGCGGGCGGCTTCATCGCGACGCGCGACGAGGAGCGCTACGCACACGAGTACCCGACCCTGAACCTGAGCATCGCCCCGACCGTCGACGGCGGGCACGGCTTCGGGCTGGCGCTCTTCGAGCAGACCTCGTACGGCCGGCGCGAGGAGGGCAACGACTGGACGGGCAACTCGGTCTACCTCCACGCCGTCGCGAACGCTGCCTACATGGCGCTGCTGGGCCCGGAGGGCTTTGCCGAGGTGGGTCGCCTGATCGTCGGGCGCAGCCACTACGCGGCCCGCCGGCTCGGGGAGGTGGAGGGCGTCCGGCTCCTCTTCCCGCGGAACTTCTTCAAGGAGTTCGTGCTCTGCTTCGACGAGAGCGGCAAGACCGTCGCCGAGGTGAACCGGGCGCTGCGCGGGCGCGGCATCTTCGGCGGCAAGGACCTCTCGGCCGACTTCCCGGAGCTCGGGCAGAGCGCCCTCACCTGCGTCACCGAGGTGCACACGCGCGAGGACGTCGATCGGCTGGTCGACGGCGTGAGGGAGGCGCTCGCGTGACGCTTCGCCGCTACCACGCTGCCGTCTGGGACGAGCCCCTCGTGCTGGAACTGGGGCGGCCGGGCCGCCGCGGCGCGGTCTTCGGCGACGTCGAGCCGGAGGTACGCCAGGCGGTCGGCGACCCGGCCGCGCTCGTGCCGGCGGAGCTGCGCCGGAGCGCGCCCCCCGAGCTCCCCGAGCTCTCCGAGCCCGAGGTGCTGCGCCACTACCTCCATCTCTCCCAGGAGACCCTCGGGATGATGGGGGTCAGCCTCTTCGGCACCTGCACGATGAAGTACAACCCGCGCCTCGCCTGGGAGCTCGTCGCGCGTCCGGAGATCGCGGAGCTGCACCCGGACCAGGACGACGAGACGCTCCAGGGCATTCTCGAGCTCGTCCACGGGCTCGACCTGATCCTGCGCGGGCTCTCCGGGCTGGACCGGTTCGTCTT
>JACCZA010000037.1 GCA_013696185.1 Actinomycetota bacterium | reverse complement strand
CTGCCGCGATGTAGGCGAGCCCGGCCGCGCCCGGATAGCTGCGCGCCACCTGTGCCGTGCGCACGAAGAGGCTGAACTCGCGCTGCTCCACCGCGCTGCTCGCCTCGAACAGCCCACTCGTCGTGCGCAGCGCGTCCTCGTACCGGCGCAGCTCCGCGAGGATGTGGGTCCGCCTCCCCGACATGGCGTTCTCGAAGCGGACGCGGTGCCTCGACCCGTTAGTCGGCGCCTGCATGGGCGCCCTTGAGCATCCGTAGGATCGATCCCATCAAGCGTTACCTCATCCTCGCCGAGGGCTACTCGGACGACCTGCACTACGGGAAGACGGCGCGGGGCGTGATCGACTACGGCCCGCACCCGGTCGTGGCCATCCTCGACTCCCGCCGAGCGGGGGAGCTCGAGCGCGGGATCCCGGTCGTCGCGACGGTGAACGACGCGCTCTGCCACGGGCCGACGACCGCGCTCGTCGGCGTCGCGACCCAGGGGGGCCGCTTCCCTCCGGCCTGGCGGGCGCTCCTGCGCAGCTGCATCTCGAAGGGGCTCGACGTCGAGAGCGGCCTGCACGAGTACCTCGGCGACGACCCCGAGCTCGCCGACCTCGCCCGCCGGCACGGTGTCGAGCTGCGGGACTTGCGCCGGCCGCCCGGGGATCTGAGCGTCCCGACGGGCGAGGGTCTCGAGGTCGCCGCGCGCATCGTGCTGACGGTCGGCTCGGACTGCGCCATCGGCAAGAAGACCGTCGCCCTCCTGCTCGACCGCGAGGCCCGGAGCCGCGGAGTTGCCTCGGCGTTCGTGCCGACGGGCCAGACGGGCATCGCGATCGCCGGCTGGGGTATCGCCGTCGACGCGGTGATCGCCGACTTCGTGGCCGGAGCCGCCGAGCGGCTCGTCGTCGAGGGCTTCACGCGCGGCGGCACGGACGTCCTCTTCGTCGAGGGCCAGGGCTCGCTCGTCCATCCGGCGTACTCGGGCGTCACGCTCGGCCTCCTGCACGGTTCCTTCCCGCACGCCTTCGTCCTCTGCCACCTCGCCGGAAGCTCCGAGGTCGAGGGCTATCCGGGCCACCCCCTGCCGTCCCTGCCGGAGCTGATCGAGCTGTACGAGCACGTCGCGCTGCGCGCCCGGCCGGCGCGGGTCGAGGCGATCGCGCTCAACACACGCGATCTGGACGAGGATGCTGCGCGCGCGGCGGTCGCCGAGGCCGAGCAGACGACGGGCCTGCCGGTGGACGACCCGGTCCGCTTCGGCGCGGCGCGCCTCGTCGATGCGCTGCTCGCCCGGACGCACCCTCGTCCGTAGCCCGGCCCGCGGATCGTGATCACCGTCGCGGTCATCTCGGACACGCATCTGCCGCGCGGGGCCAGACGGCTCCCGGCAACGTGCCTCGCGCGGCTGCGGGCGGCCGACCTGATCCTCCACGCGGGCGACATCGTCTCGGCCGGGGTCCTCGACGACCTACGCGAGCTCGGTCCTCCGCTCGAGGCCGTCCACGGCAACGTGGACGAGGCAGCGCTCCAGCGGGCGCTGCCGGCGACCCGCGTCGTCGACGTGGACGGGGCGCGGATCGGCCTGGTGCACGTGCCCGGGCCCCGGAGCGGCCGTGCGGAGCGCCTCGGCCGCCTCTTCCCCGCCTGCGACGCGGTCGTGTACGGGCACACGCACGAGCCCCGGGTCGAGCGGGTCGGGTCACGCTGGCTGCTCAACCCGGGCAGCCCTACCGAGCGCCGGCGGGCTCCGGCCCACACGATGCTCGTGCTGGAGGTAGCGGCCGCGCGGATCGAGCCGACGCTGGTCGCGCTCACTTGACGCGAACGTCTGTTCGCGCTAGCGTGGCGAACACATGTTCGTCCGCCTACTCGTCACAGCGCTGATCGCCCTCGTAGCCTGGGCGGCGCTCGTGCGGCCGTCCGAGGGCGCCGGCCCCGAGCGGGCCTACGTCGTCAGGCCGGCGGACACCCTGTGGTCGATCGCGGCGGCGCATTACGGGGGCGACCCGAGGGCTGCGGTGCTCGAGCTGCAGCGGCGCAACCGGCTGACGGGAACGCTGCTTCGTCCGGGTCAGCGGCTCGTGCTGCCGTAGGACGCCCGCGGGCGGCGCCCCGGCCGGGGCGGTTTGCCGGCGACACGGGCCGGACATCGGCTTACTCCCTCTCTCTATCCGAAGGAGCGTGCCCGTGTTCTTCCACACGCAGAAGCTGATCAACGAGATCGTCCAGGGCGAGCCGGACCCGGCCGCGGCGAACGCCCTCCAGGAAGGTCTCGGCGGCCAGTTCGGCGAGATGCGGACGATGATGCAGTACCTGTTCCAGAGCTTCAACTTCCGCGGGCAGGCGACCCCCTTCAAGGACCTGATCCAGGGCGTCGGCATCGAGGAGATCAGCCACGTCGAGCTGATCGCGACGACGATCAACCAGCTGCTGGACGGGGCTCCCGGCTATAAGGGCAACGGGACGCCGGGAGCGGGCGGGAAGACGCCGCTCTCGCCCGCGCTCTCCGAGGGGAACATCCACCACTTCCTCGTGGGCGCTCAGGGCGCGCTGCCCGTCGACTCCGTGGGCAACCCGTGGTCCGGCTCCTATGTCTATGCGAGCGGCAACCTCGTGCTCGACCTGCTCTACAACCTGATGCTCGAGTCGACCGGGCGGCTGCAGAAGTGCCGCATCTACGAGATGACCGACAACCCGACCGCGAGGGCCACGATCTCCTACCTGATCGCCCGCGACGAGGCGCACGAGAAGGTCTTCGCCAAGGCGCTCGAGTCGCTCGGCGTCAACTGGGGCACGGTGCTGCCGATCCCGAGCTTCGACGCCTCGAAGTATCCCGAGGTCAAGAGGCTGATCGACGAGGGAGCGAACAACGTCCAGCACCACTGGCGGCTCGACGGCTCGATGATGTCGGCGATCTTCGCCGGCTCCTCGCCGTTCAACGACGGCACGACGATCGAGACGACCGACGACCCGCCCGAGGGCTTCGACATCCCGCAGGCGCCCGAGCGCCCCGAGGAGTTCAGTCCGGGCCTGACGCCCGAGCTCGAGAAGATGGCCGAGCAGCTCTCCGCGCTCCAGGCCGAGTAAGGCCGCTGCTCGCGACGGGGCTCGGCCGCTCGCCCGCGGCCGGGCCCGTCCCTCCGGGTGCGCGACCTAAGATCGCGCGGGATGGATCTCGACCTCGTCTTCCTCGGCACGGCCGGCTCGATGCCGACGGCGCAGCGCGCACCCTCGGCGTTGCTCGTGCGCCGCGGCGGCGAGCGGCTGCTGTTCGACTGCGCCGAGGGCACGCAGCGCCAGCTGCTCCGCTCGGAGGTCGGCCTGGTCGATCTGCACGAGATCTTCCTCACGCACTTCCACGCCGACCACTACCTGGGCCTGCCGGGGCTGCTGAAGACGTACTCGCTGCGCGGGCGGGAGCTGCCGCTCACGCTCTACGGGCCGCCCGGCCTGCGCGAGCTGCTCGCGGCCCTCCAGCGCGTGGTCGGGCGCCTCTCCTACGAGGTGCGGCTCGTCGAGCTTCGCCCGGGGAACGCCCTGGAGCGGGACGGCTACCGGCTGGTGCCCTTCGCGGTGCACCACGGCGTGACGGCGGTCGGCTACGCCCTCGTCGAGGAGCCGCGGCCCGGGCGGTTCGACGTGGCCGCGGCGGATGCCCTCGGGATCCCCGTGGGGCCGGAGCGCCGGTTGCTCCAGCACGGCGAGACCGTGACGCTCGCCGACGGGCGGACGGTCGGACCGGAGGCCGTGCTCGGCGCACCGCGGCCCGGACGCAAGCTCGTGCTCGCGGGCGACACTGCTCCGGCGGCGTCGGTGCTGGAGGCGGCCCGGGGGGCGGACGTGCTCGTCCACGAGGCGACCTTCTGCGCGGACGAGGCCGAGCGCGCCCAGGAGACGCTGCACTCCACGGCGGCGGAGGCAGCCGGAGTGGCGCGCGCCGCCGGCGTCCGCCTCCTGGCGCTCACGCACCTGTCGGGCCGCTACTACCCGCCCGACGTCGCGAGGGAGGCGCAGGCGGTGTTCGAGGAGACCGTCGTGCCGAGGGACTTCGACGTGATCGAGGTGCCGTTCGGCGAGCGCGGCCCACCGTGCCTGCACCGGGGCGCCGGCCGCCACCGCCGGCCCGAGAC
>JACCZA010000019.1 GCA_013696185.1 Actinomycetota bacterium | reverse complement strand
GACCTCGAGCGCCCGCTGCGGGTCGCCGCCGGCCGCCAGGAGCAGCACGGCACGGCGGAGCGCCCCGCGCACCTCCTCGTCCTCGGCCTCGAGCAGCACGTCCACGCCTGCCAGGTAGGCGAGCTGAACGGAGGGATCGGTGCCGGCCTCCGTGCCGAGGCCCGCCTCGAGCTGCTCGAGCCAGACGCGCGTCGCCTGCATCCCGGCGCTCCCTCAGCGGGGCGTGAGCGCCGCCGACCTCGGCGCGGCCTCGCCCGCGTCACCTGCCGCCGGCACGGGCAGGCGAACGACGAAGCGCGCGCCGCCGCTCGGGCCGCTCCGCACCTCCACGCTGCCGCCCATCGCCTCGGTCAGGTCCTTCACGATCGCGAGCCCGAGGCCGGTGCCGACCGCGCGCCTGCCGCGATGGCGCTCGAACAGGTAGAAGCGCTCGAACGCGCGGGGCACGTCCTGCGGGTCGAGACCGGGGCCCGTGTCCTCGACCAGAACCTCCCCCGGTCTCGCCTCGACCCGGACCGTGCCGCCGGCGGGCGTCGAGCGGAGCGCGTTCTCCACGAGGTTGGACACGACCTGCACCACGCGGTCCTCGTCGCCGAGCGCGGGCGACGGCCCCTCGACCGCCGCCTCGAGCGAGACGTCGAAGCCGCGCGCCTGGGGCTCGTAGCGGCGGACGACCTCGCGCGCCGCCTCGCCGAGGTCTACGGGCACGCTGTCGACGGCGAAGGCACTGCGGTTCAGCCGGGCGAGATCGAGCAGGTCCTGGACAAGGCGCTCCAGGCGCCCCGCCTCGACGGCGATCGTCTGGCCCGCCTCCTGGGCTCCGACCGCATCGTCGGCCAGCCCCTCCGCGTAGCCCCTGATCGCGGTCAGGGGCGTCTTCAGCTCGTGGGAGACCGAGAGCAGGAAGGCGCGCTCGGTCTCGCGTGCACGTGCGAGCTGCGCGGCCATCTCGTTGAACGAGGCGGCGAGCTGGGCCAGCTCGTCGGAGCCGCCGACCGGCACGGGCTCCGGAGAGCCGCCCGCCGCGAGACTGCGGCTCGCCTCGGCGACGAGCCCCACCGGTCTCGTGATCGCCCGGGAGAGCAGGAGCGCGACGAGCGCGGCGAGCGCGGAGCCGACGAGGCCCGCGAGGGCCAGGCCCTGCGCGAACGGACGCCAGTCCGAGGAGCGCAGGCCCGCGGGCCGCAGCAGCACGAGCACTTTCCGCTGCGGCACGGGCGCGGCCGCATACAGGTACTCGACACCGTCCAGCTCGGTCGTCCCCTGGAGCGGTGCGGCGCGGAGCGCCTCCGGCCGGATCGGGGCGGACAGGAGCCGGCCCGCCGCCGCGAGCGGCAGGCACACGACGCGCCCGCCCTCACGCACGAGCGACGCACGGACGAGACCGAGGTTGGCGCACGCCAGGAGCGCCTCCTGCTCGCGCCGGGCGAGCAGCGTCGCCTGGCGGCCGAGGTCGTCGAGAGTGGCGCGCTCGACCGAGCGGCGGGCGAGCAGGAAGCCGACGACGAGGGTCAGGCCGAGAGAGCAGGCGACGATGAGCGCGATCGCGGCGAAGAGCCGCGTGCGCAGCGACGCCGGGCGGGCGCGGCCCGCGCTCAGTGCCTGGCCGCCTTGTAGCCGGAGCCCCGCACGGTCAGGATCAGCTCCGGCCGGCCGAGCTTCCGCCGCAGCTGGGCGACGTGCACGTCGACGGTGCGCGTCCCGCCCGGGTAGGTCAGCCCCCACACGCGGTCGAGCAGGAGCTCCCGCGAGAGCACGACGCCCTGGTGGTCGAGCAGGAATGTGAGGAGGTCGAACTCCTTGCCCGTCAGCTCGACCGCCTCCTCGGCGACCGTGACCTCCCGGCCGTCGCGGCGCACGATCACGTCGCCCGCGACGAGGCTCGCGTCCTGGGTCGGCCCGTCCACCCGCCGCAGCACCGCCTTGACCCGTGCAACGAGCTCCCGCGGCGAGAACGGCTTCGTCAGGTAGTCGTCGGCGCCGACCTCGAGCCCGGCCACGCGATCGGGCTCCTCGTCGCGTGCGGTGAGCATGATGATCGGCACCGACGAGCGTGCGCGCACGCGGCGGCAGACCTCGAATCCGTCGATGTCGGGCAGTCCGATGTCGAGGATCACGAGCCGGATCGGGTGCCGGTCGAGCTCGGCGAGCGCCTCCTCGCCGGCGCGCAGCCAGAGGACGTTGAAGCTGTCGCGCTCGAGGTAGGTGCGGACGAGCGAGCCGATCGCCTGCTCGTCCTCGACGACGAGGATCGTGCCGCCGGTGGCACGGCCGAGCTCCAAGCCCGTCTCCGCCCTGCTAGCGAAGGACGCTGTGCACCGCTTCGGCGGGCCGGTCGCCTTCGCGGACGGTCAGCGCGATCGCCCCTCGCCGCACGGCGCCGAGCGGCGCGAGGCGGCCGTTCACGCGCACGATCGCGCCGGGGCTGACCGGCACCGAGACGACGGTCCCGTCCCGCTCGAGCAGCGTCAGCGTGCCGCCGGCGGTCGACTGCACCCGCCCGCGATCGAAGCGAATCGCATGGGGGGCGCCGTTGAACATGAGCACCATCTCGGCACGCGCGAAGCGCTGGCTGAAGAACAGTCCCCCGAGTGAGGCGCGATCGAGCTGCACGGGTCCGAGCTCGCTGCTCGACGAAGTCGCCGCTCCGGCGCCTCCGAGCGAGACGGAGAGCACGCCGAGGATCGTCGCAGCGGCAACCGATGCCCCGAGCCTTCGCCTCCGTGTCCCCATCCCAGCACCTCCTGCACTCGACCGATCCGTCCAGCGCATCATGCTCGACGGATGTCGCTCACGCGTGCGCGCGAGGTAAGCGGCACGTAAAACCCCCGGAGCGCTCAAAGGGTGCGGCGAGCGCGGTACAGGCGGACGGTGGCGACGCAGACGAGGAGCCACACGAGTCCCGCGCTGTAGCCGGCGAGCACGTCGGAGAGGTAGTGGACGCCGAGGTACAGGCGGCTGAAGCCGATCGCCACGATCAGGACGCCCGTCACCCCGAAGGTCGCCGCTCGCGCCCGCCAGGACGGGAGCGAGCTCGCGATCACGAAGGCGAGCGCGCCGTAGACCGCGAGCGCCACGAGCGCGTGGCCGCTGGGAAAGGAGAACGTCGACTCGGTCGCCAGCGGGTCGGCGAAGCTCGGGCGATCCCGGTGAAAGCCTGCCTTGAGGCCGGCTGTGAGCACCTCCGCCCCCGAGAAGGCGAGCGCGAGCAGCGCCGCGTGGTGCCTGCGCCCGCGCGCATAGAGGTAGCCGCCCGCGACGAGCGTCAGCGTCACGAGCGCGACGAGCCCGCCGACTTCGGTGAACACGGACAGGATCCTCGTGAACGGCTCCCGCGCGTGGGCGTGCAGCGTGCTCGCGATCCGCGCGTCGAGCCGCACGATCGGGTCCCCGGTGAGGAAGTCCTCGACGAGCGTGCCGAAGGCCCAGAGGCTGCCTGCGAGCACGAGGAGCGCGGCGATGGGCAGGCCGACGAGCTCGTAGAGGAAGAGCCGCCGGGAGCGGCGCAGGAGCGCCGAGATTCGCTCCCGGCCGGGCGCCCGATCGTGCAACACGGCCTACTGTAGTCGGATGGCGCTCGTCGTCGGCTTCGCGCCCTCGGCGCCGGCGTCTGGCTGTCGTGGAGTCGGTCGGGGGCTTGCGGTCACGCGTGCTGGATCGCCACGCACGGACGACTTCGGTGACGTTGATGGGGCAGTGCCGTCGATCGCTCAGGTCGCGTAGGGCCCGAACGCGCGAGCAGCCGAGCCACTCGCCCCAAGCCGGCTAGCGCTGGACGATGCGGTGAACCGCGAGGTATTCGATCGACGGCGGGCGCCCGCCAAAGCCTGCTTCCTCACGGGCCGCGGCGACCTTCTCGCCCCAGGCGTCGGCTTCTTCGCGCGAGTCCCAGACTTCAACGATTCGTACCTTGCCGCCCTCGCCGATGGCGGCTACATGAAACATCCCTCCGGGCGGCGGCGTGTCGCCGATCCCCAGACGTTCCCTCATCTGGTCGTACTCCTCGGCTGTTATTTGCGTCTCGATGATCCGTGCGATTGCCACCAGGACCTCCTCGATTGACGCCAGGACACTACTCCTGATCAGCGGCCCTCGCCCAGCGCGTCCCAGTCGGGTTCTGCTCGAGGACAAATTCCTGAGCGCTGGGCAGGCAAGACTCCTCCGCGTCCGCCGATCGTCAGAAGAATCGGCGTCGGCGGCGCAGATCGAGTGCGTCGCCGATCTGCCAGAGCGTCGGGGCCCAGAGGCCGACGAAGATGGCGCGCCTCTCGGCGTTCCCCCGCTCGTCCTGGTCGACGGTCTTGGCGCGGATCCAGAGCCCGATGCAGAGAACCACGGAGCCCAACGCCATCGCGTGCAGGTGGTCATCGTGCAGGCGGAGCGCTTCGAGCCGGCCGACGATCACCGCCCGAGGATACATCGCCGCTTGCTCGGGTACGTGCGAAGGTAGGTGCCTCGCCGCCCTACTCTCTCGCGCCGGTTGGGGACGGCCGCCTTGTGGCCGCTCGGGATCGGACTGACCTCGTGGAACTACCTGTGGCGAACGACGCCGTTGACTCGGAGCGAAGCGGCCGGCACGTCGGACGGCGACGCTCCGCCCGAGCTCCCCGAGGGCATCGCGCAGACGGAGTGGCAGGGGCCGGAGGCCGGGGTGGGCCCGCTCTTCCATCGCGCGTATCGCGTGCGGATCAGCGGAGCCCGCTGTACCGGGGATGCCCTGATGACGCGAATCACGGCGGATCTGAACGTTGCCGCCCCGACCCAACTCGCGCGCTTCTTCAAGGTGTACGGCGAGCGTGGCACCGTTGCGGTCGGCGACGAGTTCGTCGTCAGGATGCCGGGCCCATGGGACGGGCCGGTTCGCGTCGTGGAGCGGACTCCGACGTCGTTTCGGTTCATCACTCTCGAAGGCCACTTGGAGGCCGGGCAGATCGAGTTCCGCGCCGCAGCTGACGGGGAGGAGCTCACGTTCTCGATCGAATCGTGGGCCCGCAGCGCCGACTGGTTGTCGAACCTCCTGTACCACCGTCTGCGAATGGCGAAGGAGGTGCAATTGCACATGTGGACGTCCTTTCTCGAGAACGTGGTGACGCTCGCCGGGGGTCGCCGGTGCGGTCGCATGGAGATCGAGACGCGCCGCGTCGACGGGGAGCTCGTTGCGCAACTCTGACGCGATCGGAAGCGGGCGTGCCCGGCGGGAGCTCGAGTCGCTGCAGGAGAGAGACATCAACTTCGACCCCGCCTCCGTCGGCAGCGGCTGGAAGTTCGACGAGTATTGCCAGCCTCTACCGCGCGAGCCGCCGGGGGATCCGCTCGAAGGCGGTAGCTGGGAGACCGCGAGGAAGTTGATGCGTGAGTACGAGTTCGCGGACCCCTCGCGCGTCCGCGCCGTCTACCGCACGGACACTCCGCTCGAGGGTCGCGACATGCTGCTCGAGATCCGTTTCCTCGGACTGAGATTTGACGTCGGCGTCCGGATCGGGGGCGTCTACGACGAGACCCGCCAGCTCGACGGTCGGCATGTCCGAGTCTGGGGCTGGGGATACCGCACGCTCGAGGGGCACCTCGAGATGGGGCAGATGGACTACGCAGTCTGGAAGTGGCTCGACAGCGGCGAGGTGGAGTTCCGGATCCGGCGCCGGTCGCGGCCGGCGCCGGTCGGGAATCCGCTCGTCCGGCTCGGGTTTCGGATCTTCGGGCGTCGCGAGCAGGTTCGCTTCGCGAAACGCGCGTGCGCGCGGATCCTCCGCCTGACGCAGACCGACCTGGGATCACGGAGCGAGGGCGATGCTGGTGTGCGCGTCGCTGCGGACGTAGCGGCAAGGACACGCGCCGACGGCCGCTGAGGCTCCTGCCCGCCTCTCGAGCCGCGTGGCGGTGGGGATCCAGGCGGGGAGGGCCGCCCAACTCCATTCCACCAGCTTCCGCCTCAGCGCCGAACGGCGAGTACCCGCAGGTACGTCCGGTGCTGGACGATGTCGCCGCTCCCGTCGCGGTAGCTCTCGTAGAGCGCGATCCAGGAGCGCTCGAGCTCTTCCCGGCGCCCGTCGTCAAGCGACTCCACGAGCGTCTTCGTCGGGCCGTAGGAGGTGGCGAACGTCTCCCACGCCTCTTCCGCCGAGGCCGGCCGGTACACGGTGTCGAGCACCTCCAGGTCGAGCTCGAACGCCCCTTCGAGGAGCTCGCGCACGTGACCCTCGTCTCCCCAGGCAAAGGGGTTGCCGACACCCGGCGGCGGCGGAGAGGCTTGAAACGGGCGCATCACGCGGAAGAGGTCGCCGATGCCGCTCTCCTCACGCCAGGCAGTGAGTCCGAGGCGGCCCCCGGGACGGCAGACGCGAGCCAGCTCGCGCGCCACCGCAGAGTGATCGGGAGCGACATCACCCCGAAGGTCGAGACGACGCCGTCGAAGGACGCATCCTCGTACGGAAGCGCCTCCGCGTCTCCGACGTCGAAGTGGACGCTCAGGTTCGCCGCCTCCGTCTCAGCGCGTGCCGTCTCGATCAGGGCCGGCGACAGGTCGAGCCCCGTGACGTCGGCGCCCCTCTGCGCGATCAAGCGCGCCACCGCCCCGGTGCCCGTTGCGACGTCGAGCCAGCGCTCCCCCGAGGCCGGGTCGAGGGCTACAACCACGTCGTCCTGCGCCTCCGTCAGCAGCGCGGTGATCCGCTCGTACGGCCCGTTGCCCCACATCGCGCTCTGCTTCTGCTTGAGCTGCTCGAACATGCCCATCCCTCCTGTGAGAGTGCGGGCGAGATCGTCCTTCCGGCGATCACTGCTGTCAAGGCTCACGCCCCGACGTCGGCAGGCGAGGCCGCATCGTTGCGGTCGCCGGATGGGCCCGCCAGGATTCGAACCTGGGACCGACGGATTATGAGTCCGCTGCTCTGACCGCTGAGCTACGGGCCCCGCGACCAGCGTAACGCCCGAGGCGTGGGCGCACTCCCTCGGCGCTCCACGGGCGCGCCGCGTCCACGGGCCGTAACGGCCATGACGAGGGACAGACCCCTGCCATGGCTCCGGCTGACCGGTGCCACGAGGCCGTGATCGCGGTCGCCGCGCCTCACCGGCCGTGGCGTGCCCCCGCGCGAGTAGACTTCGCCGCGCTTCTCCCGGGTGGCGCGAACAAGGAGAGTGACGAGGCGTGAAGACGTTTCACCACGAGCGGCACCTGCGCACGGCCGGCGGGCTCCAGGTGACGGACATCACCGAGGACGTGGCCGAGAGCGTGCGCGAGAGCGGTATCCAGAACGGCATCGCCTGCGTCTATTCGCCCCACACGACCTGCTCCGTCCGGGTCAACGAGTTCGAGAACGGGTTTCTCGAGGACTTCGCGACGCTGCTCAAGAAACTCGTGCCGAGCAACGAGTACTACGCCCACGACGATTGGGACAAGCGCACGGAGAACATCTGCTCCGAGGACATGGACTTCGGCAACGGGCACGCGCACTGCATGTCGATGCTCCTCGGCTCGGCCGGCGAGTCGATCCCGATCCGCGACGGCGAGCTCGGCCTCGGCACCTGGCAGCGCGTGCTCTTCCTCGAGCTCGACCGCGAGCGCGACCGCCGCTGGCTCGTGCAGGTCGTCGGCACCTGAGCCGAGGCGCCGCGTGCGGGGCTCCCTCCCGCTCGAGGGCGGGAAGGACCCC
Organism: Actinomycetota bacterium; assembly: GCA_013696185.1. Lineage (GTDB taxonomy): Bacteria > Actinomycetota > Thermoleophilia > Gaiellales > Gaiellaceae > JACCZA01. The sequence continues at coordinate 10,408 of JACCZA010000019.1, read as the reverse complement.
GTAGCCGCGCGCCGAGCCGGAGTCGCTCTTGACGACGGGGAGGCGCATGCGCAAGATGCGAGCCCGTGACCGAGAACCTGTTCGGAGGCACGTGGGAGCGCGAGTCCGACCAACCCGGGTTCGAGATCCGCCACCGCCGACTGGCGCAGGGCGAGCTGCTCGGTGCCGGGGTCTGGGAGATCGCGCCCGGCATGCAGCAGGTGCCCTACCACTTCCATCGCGGCAACGAGGAGCTCCTCGTCATCCTCGACGGCCGCCCGACCCTCCGGACGCCGGCGGGAGAGCGGCGGCTCGCGCCGGGGGACGCGATCCTGTTTCCACGAGGGCCCGAGGGGGCGCACACGCTCCTGAACGAGACCGGCACTCCGGTTCGCTGCCTCTTCGTCTCGACGCTGCTCCAGCCGGAGGTCGTCGAGTACCCGGACAGCCGCAAGGTCGGAGTGCGCGTCGGCGCGCTGCGGCCGAACTTCCGCCTCGAGTCCGAGGTCGACTACTGGGACGGGGAGGAGGCCCGCCCGCCCCGGTAGCCGCGCGCCTCCTCGACCAGCCGCTCGAACAGCGCCGCGTCCTCCCCTTCCTCCGGGTGCCAGAGCACGCCGAGCGCGAAGCGCCGGTCGGGATCCTCGAGGCCCTCGACGGTCCCGTCGTCCGCCCAGGCCACCTCGCGCAGTCCTTCCCCGAGCCTGCCGAATCCCTGGTGATGGTGCGACTTCACGGGCGCCCGCTCCCCGAGCGCGCGGCCGAGCCGGCTGTCGGCGGCGAGCCGCACGTCGTGGTCGCCGAAGACTCCGGGAGTGTGCTTGTGCGTCTCGTCGCCGAGGACGTCCGGCAGGTGCTGCACGAGGTCGCCGCCGCGCGCGACGTTCAGGACCTGGCTGCCGCGACAGACGGCGAGCACCGGCATGTCTCGCTCGAGTGCCCCTCGCAACAGCGCGAGCTCGGCGCGGTCCCGCTCGGGCCGCGTCCCGCGCGTCTCGGGATGCGCCTCGGCGCCGTAGGCGGCGGGATCGACGTCCTCCCCGCCCGAGAGGAGCAGGGCGTCGATCGCATCGAGGGTCTCCCCCACGCCCTCCTCGCTCGGAGGCACGAGCAGCGGTCTGCCGCCGGCCCGCTCGATGCCGCGCACGTATGCCAGAGGGACGAGCGCAGCCGGCACGTCCCAGGCGCCCCAGCGGACGCGATCGACGTTGGTGGTGATCCCGACGACGGGCCGCACGGGGCTACGACCGGCGCTCTTCCGCCCCGGCGCCCACGCGGACGAGGCTGTGGAAGACGGCGTAGGTCAGGGTGAGAAAGACGGTGAAGAGCACCGTCGCCGCCACTGCGCGGCCCTGCCCGAGCGGGTCGGCGCCGCGCTCGAGCAGCTCGCCCAGGAGGAGCCGCGGGCGCGTGACGACGTCCCACGAGTTCCAGCGCTGGAAGCGCCCGAGGAGGACGCCGAAGGACGTGAGGGCGAGCACCGCGAGGACGAGCAGCCAGGCGGCGAGCGTGCCCACGATGCGCCGTCCGACCGAGTGCATGAGGGAGAGCGACGCGAAGCCGAGCAGGAGCCCCGTCCAGGCGGCGGTCGAGACCAGCACGATGTCGAACCAGATCGGCGCTCCGCCCCACTCGCGCAGGAGCTTCAGGTCGGTCACGAGGTACGGCGCGTTCGGCAGGAAGAGGAGCCAGACGGCTGCCCCAGCGACGAGCGCCGGACGTGGCGCTCCCCAGCGGAATCCGTCGTAGACGAGCAGGGCGACGACGAACGGGATCCAGGCGAGAAAGAGATTCCAGACGAGGTTCCCGTAGACGGGGGTCCCCGTGTAGAAGACGCGCACGCCCACCAGCGCGACCGCGAATGCGGTCAGGGCGCCCAGCGCGAGCAGCGTCGCGAGGCGACGGTCGCTCCTCGAGGATCTCCACCCGAACACGCTCGTGCAGGGTACCGCCGACCCCGTGTCCGGCGGCCGCTACGCGGCCTCGCCGACGCCGAGGGCGGGCTCGAGGTCACCCGGGAAGCGCTCGAGCACCCAGGTCGGCCCGAGCGCGCGCCGCCGGTAGGGCTTGCCGCCGACGAGCGCGAAGTCACGCGTCCTCGGATCCATCGGGAGCCGCGCCTCGGCCGGGTAGTACCTGTTGTGCCGCTCGATCAGGTCGTTGACGCCGTGGAAGCTCCAGCGCTCGGCGCGCGCCGTCCAGCGGCGCCCGAACCCGGCGGGGTCGTCTCTCGAGGCGTGAGCCAGCTCACGCCAGGCCTGCGCCAGGCGCCGCTCGTGCTCGGCCGTCTCCTCCTCGATGCGCCGCAGACGCTGCATGTAAGGGAGCGGACCGCCCAGGGAGGCGACGTAGGAGTCGGGCGACGAGGGACCGCCGCGCAGGCGGTGCTCCAGCGGGCGGCCGCGGCCGGGGCTGCCCTCGAGGTCGCGCGCGAGCGCGTCTCGCTCCCGCGTCTCTCGCGGCGACTCGTAGCCGGCGCCGTACTCGCCGAGGATGCGCTTGCGCTCACGCCTGTCCATCCCGGTCATTGTGCCGGGCTCAGCACTCCCTGAGCGCGATGCAGGCACGCCGCAGCGGGACCGCGAAGTTCACGTTCTCGCCGGCACCGGAGACGAGCACCCCCGCGACCAGGCCCTCGCCGTCGACGACCGGCCCGCCCGAGTTGCCGGGATTGGCGGCGGCGTCGGTCTGGATCTCGAGCGCGCTCGAGCGGCTGACGACGCCCGTCGTGACCGAGCCCTCGAGACCGTACGGGCTGCCGACGAGCACGACCTGATCCCCCGCGCGCGGCCGCCCGAGAGTCTCCGGGTCCTGCCAGAGGGGCGCCGCGACGAGGCCCGAGACCCGGACGAGCGCCAGGTCGTTGTCGCCGTCGTTCGCGACGACCTCTCCGCGCCTCGTCCGCTCTCCCTGCCGCACGTCGAGGACGCGGAAGCCGCGCACGACGTGGCTCGCGGTGATGATGTACGTCGAGCCGTCGGCCCACCAGGCAGACCAGCCCGTCCCCGCCCCGTCGGCGGTCCTGATCGTGAAGACGCTGCGCTGGATCCGGCGCGCGAGCGGCCCGAGGCCGGCCTCGACCTCCCCCACCGCCTGCTCGGCCTCCTCGACCCTGGTGCGAAGGGCGTCGTTCTGCGCCGAGAGCGAGAACAGGCGCTCCCGCAGGCGCCCCAGATCGTCCTCGAGCTCCGCGACGGACTCGGTGCGCTCGGCGCTCTCCTCCTCGACCCGACCGCGGGCGTCCAGGTACGCGACGACCCCGCCCGCCAGGGCGCCGCCGAGGACGATCGTCGCGAGAGCTGCCGCGAGCCATCGCCTGCGCGAGCGGCGCGGCGCAGGCTCCCTCGGCTCGGGCAGAGGCTCGACCGCGGCGAGTGCTGCTTCGGCCTGACGCTGCTCCGACCGCAACCCGCTCACGGATCCGACTGTAGTCGCACCCAGACGAGCCGCAACTGCCGCGCCGCCGGTCTCGGGGTCTGTCCGTAAAGTGGTCGCGGTGGCTGGAGCGCGAGAGGTGCCGCGAGGCAAGGACGCAGGGAGCGTCGATATGAGGACATATCGGCGCGACCGAGGACGCAGCATCGTGGTGCGTCACGCCTTCCAGGCGCCCCGAGCCATTCTGCGGACAGGCCCCTAGTCGGATCGAGGCGTGGGGGGCGACGCTCGCGCGCCGAGACGGCCGAGCAGAGACACCACCGAGCGCGGCAGCCGCGCGGAGAGGTCCCCGTCGCGGCGCAGGTCGTAGAACAGGATGCAGGCCGCTGCCCAGGCCGACCCGAGCGCGACTCCCGCGAGCACGTCGGAGAGGTAGTGGACGCCGAGGTAGAGACGGCTGAACCCGACGACGACGACCACGAGGAGCGCGACCAGCGCAGCCGTCCAGCCCGCGGCAGGCCGCGCGCGCCGGGCGACGAGGAACGCGATCGTCGCGTAGAGGGCGGTGGAGCCTGCCGCGTGGCCGCTCGGGAACGAGTAGGTGTCCAGGTGGACGAACGCGAGCTCCGGCCGCGGCCGATGAAAGAGGAGCTTCACGACCGCGTTCAGCAGCTCGATGCCGAGCGCGGCGCCCGCGACGAGCGCCGCCTCGTTCAGCGCCCCTCGCCGCAGCAGGACGGCGCCGGCGAGGACCGTGACGAGCGCCAGCGTGAACGCGTTGCCGCCGTAGGTGACCACCTCGAAGACCGAGACGAGGGTGGGTGACGAGTGGACGTGCAGCCAGCCCGCGAAGCTGACGTCCCAGCGGACGAGCGGGTCCCGGGTCAGGTAGTCCTCGGCCAGGTGCGCGAAGCTGCCGAGAGCCGCGAGGAGGACAGCCGCGAGGGCGATCCGGAGCCGGGTCAGCGGGTCGCGCGCGAGTGCCGCGAGTGCGTCCGGCGCGCGTCGAACGACTGCCGGCGGCAGCGTGAGTCCGCGGATCTCGAGGGCGTGGGCAACACGCGGCACGCTCAGCACCCTAGCGGCAGCCCGGGCTCGGTCCGCCGGCGCTCCTACACTCGAGCCGGATGACCGGCCGGACGCAGGACGCGCTCTACGCGGGGATCGACCTCGAGCTGTCCTGGTCCGAGGACGCGCTCCCCCAGACCGAGCGGACGAGGCACGTCCACGGTCTCCACCCGTACCTCGGCAAGTTCATCCCGCAGCTCGTCGAGACGTTCCTCCATCGCCACTTCCGGCCGGGCGACTGCGTCTATGACCCGTTCGTCGGCTCGGGGACGACCCTCGTCGAGGCCAACGCCTTCGGCGCGCACGCGATCGGATGCGACATCTCGAGCTTCAACTGCCTGCTCTCGCAGGTGAAGACGACGCACTACTCGCTGGGGGCGCTCGAGCTCGCGCTCAAGGGCTCGCTCGAGGAGGCGCGCCGGCGCGACCCGCTCGAGGACGGGACGGCCGGGGAGTGGCTCGAGGCCTGGTACGCACCGCAGGCGCTCGGGGAGCTGCTCTCCTACCGGGCGGCGATCGATCGGCTCGACGATCCCGCGAGGGACGTCGGCAGGGTGATCGTCTCCCGTGCCGCCCGCTCGGCCAGGCGGACGACCCACTTCGACCTCGACGCCCCACGGACGCCCGTCACCGAGCCCTACTGGTGCCACAAGCACCGCCGAACGTGCAGGCCCGTCGAGGAGGCGCGCAAGTTCCTCGTCCGCTACACCCTCGACACGGTCCGCCGGCTGCGCACGTTCGCCCAGGTGCGCAGCGGCGCCGAGGTGGCGGTGCTGCACGCCGATGCCCGCGCCGTCGAGCTGCCGCTCCAGCCGACGGGGATCGTCACCTCCCCGCCCTATCCGGGCCTGATCGACTACCACGAGCAGCACCGCTACGCCTACGCCCTCCTCGGCCTCGTCGATCGTCGCGTGGAGGAGATCGGCCCGGCTGCCCGCGGCCAGTCGAAGGGCGCTCTCCGCGCCTACGTCGAGGCGATGGTCGGCGCCTTCCGCAACGCCCACCGCCAGCTCCCGCGAGGAGCGCCCGTGATCATCGTCGTGAGCGACTCGAAGAGCCTCTACCCGGAGATCCTCGAGCGGTCGGCGATCGGCCTCGAGGAGACGCGCACGCGGCACGTCAACCGTCGCACCGGGCGGCGGGCGGGCGAGTTCTTCGAGGAGGTCCTCGTCTGCTCGACGAGGTAGCGCGGCGACACCTACCCGGGCGCAGCGCTCCCTCCCAGGTCGATCCGCCCGTAGGACGCGAGCGCCCTCGGGGCACGAGCCTCTGGCGGCGCGCCACTCGAGCCGGGACGCATCGCTCGAAGGGCTCTTGGCCAGCGGCCACCCGCCGTCATCCCCCTGGTCTCGCTCCAGGCGCAGCAGGTGCCCGTCGATCTCGTCGGTCGCGCACGCCGACCTCGACCGGCTCGCCGGGTCGGGAGCGAGGTGAAGCGGCGTCAGGCCGTAGGCGGGATCATCGGGATCGGTGAGGAAGAGCGAGGCGGTTCGGAGCTCGCCGAGCACCCGTGGGATGAGACTCTCCGCGCGATCCCGGTCGGGCACGTGCTCGAGGAAACCTCACGGGCGTCACGCGAACCGGGCCCGAAGACCGCCCCGGTCACTGAGGTCGCTTCCCTGACGGCGCGAGCTCGCGCGTGCCGTCCCCGCACCACGGGGGTCTGCCGAAGCAGGCGGATCACGTGCCCCGCTGCCGAGCGCGCTTCCAGTCCGGACTCGCCGGAAAGTGGTGCCGCTTCGGCAGATACCAGCGGAGCGCGCGACCCCACGCCGTCCGCTTGCACCAGCACTCGGGATGGCAACCGCACTCGCGCCCGCCCGGATTGTGGAGGCGTGAGATCATGCTGCGGCTCACGAGGGCGATGGTACGCCAGTCGCTCCCCACGCACCAAGCCCGGCGTTGGACGGTCCGGGGAGTCCATCCGAGTGGCCCGCCCGCGCAACACACCGGCGATCGGCTTCGACATCGCTCCCCGCGCGCTACTCGAGTGGCCGGGCGCGCGCCGGCAGGGACGGCAGAGCTGAGCGGTCGGCACATCGGCCTCGTCGCCCTGGCCTTCCTGGCGCTGTACGCGGCGTTCGTCGTCGTCCTCCTTGCCCTTGGCCGACGCAGCGAGGCTCGTGCCCTCGCAGGCTTCGTCCCCGACTGCGCAGTCCTGGTCACCCGCCTGGCCCGCGACCCGCGTCTGGCCCGCCGGCACAAGCTGTCGCTCCTCGCTCTCGTCGTCTACCTGTCCTCTCCGATCGACCTGGTCCCCGACTTCATCCCGATCGCCGGCCAGCTGGACGACGCGATCCTCGTCGCTCTCGTCCTGCGCAGAGTGCTCCGGGGCGGCGGTACAGCGCTCGTCACCGAGCACTGGCCGGGGCCGCAGGTGTCGCTCGACCTCGTCCTGCAGCTCGCCGGCAGCGGGCGCGGGCGGGAGAGGCAGACGTGAGGCGACGACTCGGGCGGATCGCGCGCGCGCGACGTGCGCTGCCGCAGAACGTCCGTGCACTCGGCTGGGTCTCGTTCGCCAACGACCTCGCCAGCGAGCTGCTCTATCCAGTGCTGCCGCTGTTCCTCACGATCACGCTCGGCGCTCCGGTAGCGATCCTCGGCCTGATCGAGGGTATCGCCGAAGGTGTCGCGGTCGGACTGCGCGGCGTGGCGGGCTGGCTCTCGGACCGGGCGGGCGAGCGCCGGCACCCGTGGATCGTCGCCGGCTACGCGCTCTCGGCTCTCGCCCGGCCGGCTGTCGCCGCGGCACCGGCCTGGGGGTACGTGCTCGGTGCCCGTCTCGGCGACCGTCTGGGCAAGGCGGCACGAACTGCGCCGCGTGATGCCCTGATCCGCGACTCGACCCCGCCGGCCCTGGTCGGTGCGAGCTTCGGCTACCACCGCGCGATGGACACCGCCGGAGCCGTCATCGGCCCCCTGATCGCCGTCATCCTCCTCTCGGCCGGATGGTCGCTACGGAGCGTGCTCTGGGTCGCGGTCGTGCCGGGCGTCCTGACTGGTCTTCGCCGCGCGCGTACGTGAGGCGCCCAGGCGGCAGGAGACGACGATCGGGCTCGACAGCCACGACGTCCGGCGGCTGCCGCGCCCCTTCTGGCTCGTGCTGGGCATCTGGACGCTGTTCTCGCTCGGCAACTCGAGCGACGTCTTTCTGATCCTGCGCGCGCACGACCTCGGGCTGAGCGCGACGCTCGTCATCCTCGCCTACGCGGCCTACAACGTCGTCTACTCGGCGCTCTCGTGGCCGCTCGGCGCGCTCTCCGACCGAGTCGCGCGTCCGAAGGTCCTCGCCGCCGGCCTGGCGGTGTTCGCCCTCGTCTACCTCGGCTTCGCAGTCGCCCCCGGCTCGTGGGCGGTCTGGCCGTTGTTCGCCGTCTACGGCGTCTACGTCGCCGCCACGGACGGCGTGGCCAGGGCCTGGGTCGCTGACGTCGTTCCTCCGGGCATGGCCGGCACGGCCTACGGCCTCTTCGCCGCTGCGGGCGGGGGTGCGCTACTCCTCGCGAGCGTCGTCGCGGGGCTCCTGTGGTCTCGGATCAGCCCGGAGGCACCGTTCGTGCTCGGCGCAGCAACCGCCGCCTGCGCGCTTCTGCTGCTCGCCCTCGCGAACCGGACGTCCTCGCTGCGGCCGAGCTAGCCGGACAGGAACAGTGACTGCACGGCGGCCACGATCTCGGCAGGCCCGGGCAGCGTCGCCACCTCGAGGTCCTTCTGGTAGGGGATCGGGTGCGCGGCGGCGCCGACTCGGACGACCGGCGCGTCGAGGTCCCAGAAGCAGTGCTGCGCGACGTGCGCCGCGATCTCGGCGCCGAAGCCGCAGAACTGAACCGCCTCGTGCGCGACGACGAGCCTGTGCGTCTTCGCGACCGACCCCGCAATCAGGGCGATGTCAAGCGGGACGAGCGTGCGCGGGTCGACGACCTCGACGCTGACGCCTTCTGCCTCGAGCTCACGCGCCGCGCGAAGAGCATGGGGAACCAGCGCGCCCAGAGCGACGACGGTGACGTCGGTTCCCTCGCGCGCGACGCGCCCCACGCCCAGCTCGATCCCGTAGCGCTCGGCCGGCACGGGCGCCGGCTCGCCGAAGAAGAGGAGCTTCTGCTCCAGGAAGATCACGGGGTTGTCACCGCGAATCGCTGCCGAGAGCAAGCCCTTCGCGTCGTAGGGCGTCGAGGGCATCGCGACGACGAGACCCGGGATATGGGCGAAGAGTGCCTCGAGGCTCTGCGAATGCTGCGCGCCGAGCCTGACCCCGCCGCCCGACACCATCCGGATCACGAGCGGGATGCTCGGCGCTCCGCCCATCATGAAGCGGAGCTTCGCGGCCTGGTTCATGATCTGGTCGAAGGCGACGCCGGCGAAGTCCGAGAACTGGAGCTCGACGACGGGCCGTAGCCCCGTCAGGGCCGCGCCGATCCCGCAGCCCACGAAGCCGCTCTCCGTCAGGGGCGTGTCGCGGATCCGCTCGGCGCCGTAGCGCTCGTAGAGGCCCTCAGTCGCCCGGAAGAGCCCGCCGACCTTGCCGATGTCCTCACCGATCAGGATCACGCTCGGGTCGGCCTCGAGCTCGAGCTCGAGCGCCTCGCGCACGGCGGCGACGAAGCCGAGCTTCCGCTCCGTCTCCGCGGCGGGCGCAGGGTAGCGCCGCTGCGGGCCGAGCACTGCGGGCAGGAGTTCCTCGGCGCTCGCGTCCTCGTCGGCGAGCGCGAGCTCGATCGCGAGCTCGACATCGTGCTCGACCTCGCGCAGGACGGCCTCGACACGGTCGTCGTCGAGTTCGCCGCGGTCTCGAAGCAACCGCGCGAGCCGCGGGAGCGGATCCTTCGCCTCCCACTCCTCGACGAGCCTTGGGTCACGCACGTCCGGCAGGTTGGCGCGCATCGAGTGCTGCATGCGCCGGAACGTCTTCAGCTCGAGGAACGTCGGGCCGTGGCCCTCACGCGCTTGCGCGAGCGCGTCTGCGACCGCGTCCTCGACGGCGAGCAGATCGTTGCCGTCGACGATCTCGCCCGCCATCCCGTAGCCGGAGGCGCGGTCGGCGAGATCCTCGACGGCCCGCTGCGCCCGCCAGTCGGCGGAGAGCGCGAACTGGTTGTTCTCGCAGATGAAGACGACGGGGAGCGCCCAGGTCGCGGCGAGGTTCATCCCCTCGTGCACCGCGCCCTGCCCGGCGGCCCCGTCGCCGAAGAACGCGACGGCCGCCTGCCCCGTCCCTCGCAGCTTCGCGGTCAGGGCCGCGCCGCACGCGTGCGGGATCCCGGCGCCCACGATCCCGTTGCACCCGAGGATGTCGAGCGAGAGGTCGGCGATGTGCATCGAGCCGCCGAGGCCTCTGCAATAGCCGGTGCGCTTCCCGAACATCTCGGCCATCATCTTGCGGAGGTCGGCCCCGGCCGCGATCAGGTGGCCGTGCGAGCGGTGATGGCCGACGAGGTAGTCCGTGTCGCGCATGACCCCGGCGGCGCCGGCGGCGATCGCCTCCTGCCCGACGCAGCTGTGCGCCGTCCCGAAGATGACGCCCTGCTTGAACAGCTCCGTCGCACGGTCCTCGAAGCGGCGGATCAGCGTCATCAGGCGGTACTGCTCGAGGAGCGGCGGCCGGTCGGCGGGCCGCTCCGCCACGGCGGCGGTCTCGACGCTCATCGAGGCGGCCGCTGGTGGAGCTCGAGGACGTAGCCGTCCGGGTCGAGCGAGTAGAGGCTCTTGCCGCCCGCGTTCGCGCCGGCGGTCATCTCCACGGGTCCGTCCGAGCGGAACGAGACGCCGCGCGCCCGCAGCTCCTCGTAGAGCGCGTCGATGCCCGTGACGACGACGCAGAAGTGGCCCGTGCCGTAGTCGCACGGCCGGGAGCTGCCGGAGTGGCGCTCGCAGCCGCGGTACTCGATCAGCTCGACCTCGAGGTCGCTCCCGGGCACGCGGAGCATCGCGACCTCGAGCCCCGTCGCCTCGGGGACGCCGACGATCCGCGTGATCTCCCGCTCCTCGT
>JACCZA010000002.1 GCA_013696185.1 Actinomycetota bacterium | reverse complement strand
CGGCGAGGGTGGCAGGCCCGGGCCGGGCGGGCGTCCCGGTGGGACGCGCCCCGGCGCGCGGGACCGCGCACGGGGCCAGGACAACGTCGAGTCACCGCGTACGGATCCGAAGGCCGTCTCGGCCGAGGGCCGGGAGCAGCCCGTGATCGAGCCGCAGGTCGAGGTCGTGCCCGAGGCGGTCGCCGAGGCGCCCGACTCGACGACGCCGAAGACGATGCACGAGGATCCGACCAAGCTCGACCAGTCCGGCGATCCGAGCGCCGAGAAGTCCGGCTGATGCTGCTTCCGAAGAAGACGAAGTTCCGCAAGGTGCAGCGCGGCCGGCGCGCCGGCACGTCGAAGGGCCAGACGACCGTCCAGTTCGGCGAGTTCGGGTTGAAGGCGCTGGAGGCAGCGTGGGTCACGAACCGCCAGATCGAGGCGGCCCGGATCGCCATGACGCGCAAGATCAAGCGCGGCGGCAAGGTCTGGATCAACGTCTTCCCGGACAAGCCGGTGACGCAGAAGCCCGCGGAGACGCGCATGGGCTCGGGCAAGGGCTCGCCGGAGCACTGGGTCGTCGTGATCAAGCCCGGCCGCGTCATGTTCGAGCTCGCCGGCGTGCCGGAGTCGCTCGCGAAAGAGGCGCTTCGCCTGGCGGGCACCAAGTTGTCGGTCAAGACCAAGATCGTGAAGCGGGAGGGCGATCTCTTTGAGAGCTAGGCAGCTCCGAGACATGAGCGACGACGAGCTCGACCGGCGCATGTCGGAGGCGCGTCGGGAGCTGTTCAACCTGCGCTTCCAGTCGGCCACGGGAGCGCTCGAGAACTCGGCGCGGGTGCAGCTCGCGAAGCGCGAGATCGCGCGCATCCTGACGATCCGGAACGAGCGCGAGCACAGCCTGGGGAGGCACTAGATGGCAGCTGACGACACGACGACGGCCGGAGAGGAGCCCGACGTGCAGCCGGAGGAGACGCCCCTGAGCGAGCCCGAGGCACCCACGGGCGAGCCGCTGTCCGGGGACGCGCCCTCCGCCGCAGAGGTGCCCGCCGCAGACGCCGCGCCTGCGCCCGAGGAGAGCCCTGCGAGCGAGGCGCCTGCGAGCGGGGAGCCCGAGGCGGAAACGGTGGCTGCGCTTGCTGCCGTGGACAGTCCCGCAGCCGCGGCGGAGGAGCTCGAGCCCCCGGCCGAGGAGGCGCCCGAGCCCCCGGACGAGGAGGCGCCCGCAGCCGAGGCCGTGGCGGCGCCGGTCGAGGTGACGGCCCCCGAGCGGCGCACCAAGAAGCGGCTGCCGCGCGCCCTGCGCCGGAAGCGCCCGCGCCCGGTGCGCGACCAGTCGGCACCGCGCAAGCCGATCGTCCGCCTGCCGAAGCCCGAGGGCGAGCGCGGCGCGCGGCAAGAGCGGCGAGGCGTCGTCGTCTCGGCCGCGATGGACAAGACGATCGTCGTCAAGGTGGACACGATCAAGGCGCATCGCCGCTACAAGAAGGTCGTCCGGCGCTCGCGCAAGTTCCACGCGCACGACGAGGCGAACCGGGCGAAGGCGGGCGACATCGTGCGCATCGTCGAGACGCGACCGATCTCGAAGACAAAGACCTGGCGGCTCGCCGAAGTCCTGCAGGAAGCGCAGTGATCCAGACCGAGTCCAGACTGCGCGTCGCCGACAACACGGGTGCCCGCGTGATCCTCTGCATCCGCGTGATGGGCGGCTCCAAGCGCCGCTACGCCCGCGTGGGGGACGTCATCGTCGGTACCGTGAAGCAGGCGAGCCCGCAGGGCGCCGTCAAGAAGGGCGATGTCGTCAAGGCAGTCGTCGTGCGGACGAAGAAGCCGTACGGCCGCGACGACGGCACGCAGATCGCCTTCGACGAGAACGCAGCCGTGATCATCGACAACGCGAACAACCCGCGCGGGACGCGCATCTTCGGGCCGGTCGCCCGTGAGCTGCGCGAGCGCAACTTCATGAAGATCGTCTCCCTAGCTCCCGAGGTGCTCTGAGATGCCGGTGAAGATGAAGGTCAAGCGAGGGGATCTCGTGCAGATCCTGAGCGGCAAGGACCGCGGCAAGCAGGGGCGCGTGCTCGAGGCGCGCCCGCGCGAGCGGCGCGTGATCGTCGAGAACCTGAACCTCGCCAAGCGCCACACGCGCCCTCGCCCCGTCCGCAACACGAGCCGCATGGGCGGCCCGCAGATCGAGCCGGGCGGCGTGATCGAGAAGCCGGCCGCGCTCGCCGTGGACAAGGTGATGGTCGTCTGTCCGACCTGCCGGCGCCCCACGCGCATCGGGATCGAGGAGCGCGAGGTCAAAGGCGAGACCGTGCGGGTTCGCGTCTGCAAGCGCGAGGGCTGCCGTCAGGTGATCGACAGATGACGCCCCCGCGCAAGAAGACGGGAGAGAACGGCTACGTCGCGCGCCTGAAGGCGCTCTACGAGGGCGAGCTGCGCCCGCAGCTGAAGGACGAGCTCGAGCTGAAGTCGGTGATGCAGGTGCCGCGCGTGCGCAAGATCACGCTCAACATGGGCGTCGGCGAGGCGAAGACCGACGCCAAGCAGCTGGACGCCGCGATGGAGGAGCTGACGACGATCGCCGGGCAGCGCGCGCAGATGCGCCGCGCTCGCAAGTCGATCGCGAGCTTCAAGCTGCGCGAGGGCATGCCGGTGGGCACGCGCGTGACGCTGCGGGGCGAGCGCATGTACGAGTTCCTCGACCGGCTGGTCTCGATCGCGCTGCCGAGGATCCGCGACTTCCGCGGCCTCAATCCCGACTCGTTCGACGGTCGCGGCAACTACTCGCTCGGAATCCGCGAGCAGATCATCTTTCCCGAGCTCAACTACGACGACGTGAGCACGATTCGCGGGCTCGACGTCGCGATCACCACGACCGCGGAGACCGACGACCAGGCGCGCGCGCTGCTGCGCGGCCTCGGGTTGCCGTTCGCCGCGGCCGGAAGGGAGCAGAACGCCTAGTGGCCAAGAAGTCGCTCGTCGTCAAGCAGGCGCGCACGCAGCGCTACCACGTCCGTCAGTACACGCGCTGCAGGCGCTGCGGCAGGCCGCGCGCGGTCTTCCGCAAGTTCGGCCTCTGCCGCATCTGCCTGCGTGAGCTCGCGCATCAGGGCGTCATTCCCGGCATGACGAAGAGCTCGTGGTAGGGGGAAACCGATGCTGACCGATCCGATTGCCGACATGCTCACGCGCATCCGCAACGCGAACAAGGCGATGCACGACACCGTGCGGCTGCCCACCTCGCGCATGAAGGAGGGGATCGCCCGCCTGCTCAAGGACGAGGGCTACATCCGCGACTACCGCGTCGAGCGCGGCGAGTCCTTCGACATGCTCGTGATCGAGTTGAAGTTCGGCCGCAACCGCGAGCGCATCCTCACCGACCTGAAGCGGATCTCGAAGCCGGGCCGCCGCGTCTATGCTGGCAAGGACCGCCTGCCGCGTGTCCTCGGGGGCATGGGTACCGCGATCCTCTCGACCTCGACCGGTCTGATCACGAGCCGCACCGCCGAGGAGCGGCGGATCGGCGGCGAGGTCATCTGCTTCGTGTGGTGAGTGCGCTATGAGCCGAATCGGAAGACAACCAATCCCAGTCCCGTCGAGCGTCAACGTCTCGATCGATCCCGGCCGCGTGATGGTGAACGGCCCGCTCGGCGAGCTGACGCAGGCGGTCCCCACGCGCATGAAGATCGAGCGCGACGGCGACCAGCTCGTCGTCACGCGCCCGACCGAGCGCGGCGAGGACCGGGCGCTCCACGGCCTCACGCGCACGCTCGTGGCGAACATGGTCGAGGGCGTGACGAACGGCTTCCAGCGCCGGCTCGAGATCCAGGGGGTCGGCTATCGCGCGGCGCTTCGAGGCACGGCGCTCGAGCTCAACGTCGGCTACTCCCACTCCGTCGTGATCGACGCGCCCCAGGGGATCACCTTCGAGGTGCCCGTGCCGACCCAGGTGCTCGTCAGGGGCGTCGACAAGCAGCGCGTGGGCCAGACGGCCGCCGAGATCCGCCGCGTGCGCCCGCCCGAGCCCTACAAGGGGAAGGGCATCCGCTACGAGGGCGAGTACGTGCGCCGGAAGGTGGGCAAGCGCGCATGAGCACCGCGCTCACGACCCGTCAGGCACGCGAGCGCCGCCACCGTCGTATCCGTGGCAAGGTCGTCGGGACCGTCGAGCGTCCGCGCCTCGCGGTGTACCGGTCGAACCGCGGCATCTCGGCGCAACTGATCGACGACGCCGGCGGCAGAACGCTCGCGGGCGCGAGCTGGATCAACCTCGAGTCGTTCAAGGGCTCGAAGGTCGAGCAGGCAGCCGAGGTGGGCAAGCTCCTGGCGGAGAAGGCCAAGCAGGCCGAGATCGAGGCCGTCGTGTTCGATCGCGGCGGCTACCTGTACCACGGTCGAGTGAAGGCGCTTGCCGACGGCGCGCGCGAGGGAGGACTTCGATTTTGAGCATGTCAGAGACCGCCGAGAGCAGAGAGCTCAAGGAACGCGTCGTCGAGATCAACCGTGTCGCCAAGGTGGTGCAGGGCGGCCGGCGCTTCTCCTTCACCGCCCTCGTCGTGATCGGCGACGAGGTCGATCGTGTCGGCCTCGGCTACGGCAAGGCTCGCGAGGTGCCGCTCGCGATCACGAAGGCCGTCGACGACGCGAAGAAGAACCTCTTCCAGGTGCCGAAGCACGGCACGACGATCACGCACGAGACCCTCGGGAAGTTCGACGCCGCGCGCGTGATGCTGCGCCCGGCGAGCGAGGGCACCGGCGTGATCGCCGGCGGGGGCGTGCGGGCGGTCCTCGAGCTTGCCGGGATCCGCGACATCCTCGCGAAGAGTCTCGGCACGACGAACCCGATCAACATGGCCAAGGCGACGATCGCCGGTCTGCGCCAGCTCCGCCGCCCGGAGGACGTCGCCCGCATGCGCGGCAAGACGATCTCCGAAGTGCTGCCCTACAAGCGGCCGCAGCCGGCCGAGACCGCGCAGCCGGTCGAAGCGAGCGCCCCGCCGCCTCCGCCCGAGCCGGAGCCGCAGTCCGGGCGGGAGCCCGCCGAGCCTGCGGTCGAGGACGA
>JACCZA010000001.1 GCA_013696185.1 Actinomycetota bacterium | reverse complement strand
GAGGATGACCGATGCGTGCGCCACGCCGCTCAGCCGGCGTGTGCCGTGCAGGAGCACGCGCTTGCCGCCCACGAGCCGCTCGGCGATCGAGCGCGCGGATCGCCCGTAGCAGGCGCCGAGCGCAGGGGCGTTGACTCCGAGCAGCCGCACGCGGCGGGCGGAAGTGCCCGGCGAGCGAACGAGGAAGGTGTCGCCGCTCAGCACGCGGACGACGGTCACCTCGCGCGGCGGAGCGGCCTCTCCCGGGCGCGCCGCAGGCAGCGCGCCGAGCACACACACGACCAGCAGTAACGCCAGGCGTTGGATCCCCTGCAAGCTTCTCCCCCTGACCAGCCGAGAACCGCCGCGCTGCTCAGCCCGGCCAGCCCTCAGTATGAGTCATTGACCGACGCCCGTCCACCCGCGCTACCGCGGGAGCTTGCTCGCCACCGCCTCCCAGTTGACGACGTTCCACCAGGACTGGAGGTAGTCGGGACGGCGGTTCTGGTAGGTGAGGTAGTAGGCGTGCTCCCACACGTCGATGCCGAGGATCGGCGTCTTGCCCTCCATCAGCGGCGAGTCCTGGTTGGGCGTCGAGGTGACCGAGAGCGCCGAGCCGTCGTGCACGAGCCAGGTCCACCCACTGCCGAAGCGCTTGACGCCCGCGTCGTTCACCTGCGTCCTCAGGCTGTCGATGTCGCCGAAGGCGGCCTCGATCGCGCTCGCGAGCTCACCGGTCGGCTCGCCGCCGCCGCCGGGGCCCATGATCTCCCAGAAGAAGGTGTGGTTCGCGTGCCCGCCCGCGTTGTTGCGCACGGCGGCGCGCTTGTCCTCGGGGATGCTGTCGAGGCTCGCGAGCACCTCCTCGACGGGAAGGTCGGCCCACTCCGTCCCCTCGAGCGCCTTGTTCGCGTTGTCGACGTAGGCCTGGTGGTGCTTGTCGTGGTGTATGCGCATCGTCTGCTCGTCGATGTGGGGCTCGAGCGCGTCGTAGCCGTACGGCAGTGGGGGAAGCTGGAAGGGCACGGGCGTCTCCTTCGGTTCGGGGGCCTCGACGGATGCAGTCTAGAAGCGGGCGACCGCGCCCGAGTGCCGCTCGTGGGCTCCGGTCTCGACGATCTCGGCGATCTGCTCGACAGCGAAGCGCAGCTCGTCCTCCGTATTGAAGAAGTGGGGTCCGATGCGCAGACCGCTCTCCGGGCGAAAGTCGCACACGATCCCCCGCTCCCCGAGCTCCCTGTGCACCGCCTGGAACCCGGGGATGCGCATCGTCACCGTGCCACCGCGACGCTCGGGCTCCCGCGGGCTCACGACCTCGAAGCCCGCCCGGTCGGCGAGCTCGATCAGGAGCGCCGTCAGCCGGAGCGAGCGCTCGCGGATCCGCGCGATCCCGACCTCCTCGATCACGTCGTAGCCCGCCGTCGCCGCGTACAGGGCCGGCACGTTCGGCGTGCCGGTGAGGAAGCGGGCGGCTCCCTCGGCGTACTCGAGCTCGGGCTCGAAGGCGAAGGGGCGCGCGTGCGCCTGCCAGCCGACGAAGGTCGGCTCGAGCCGTTCGGCGAGGTCGGGCCGCACGTAGAGCCAGCCGTTGCCCGGCCCGCCGCAGAGCCACTTGACGCTGCCGCCGACCGCGAAGCTGACGCCGAGAGCCGTCACGTCGAGGGGCACCACGCCGGCCGACTGGTAGGCGTCGAGCACGACGTGGGCGCCCACCTCCTCTGCCCGTCGGCAGATCGCCTCGACGTCCTGGATCTCGCCCGTGCGGAAGAGCACGTGACTGATCGGGACGAGCAGCGTCCGCTCGTCGATCGCAGCGGCGACGGACTCGCCCTCGGGCACGACGACGATCTCCGCGCCGCGGTCGGCCTGCGCCTGGTAGAGGTAGCGAACCGACGGGAAGTTGGCCTCCTCGTAGACGATCCGGTTGCGCGGCGGCTCGAGCCTGAAGCACGAGAGGACGATCGCCTCGGCGATCGCCACGTTCTGGTGCATCACCGTCGAGCCGGGCGGCGCGCCGACGATCCGTCCGACCTGGTCGCCGACCGTCATCGGCATCGTCCACCACCCCTCGCCCCACGCCCTGACGCCGCGCGTCTTCCACGTCTGCGCGTACTCGCCCAGCCGAGTTTCGGCCTCGGCCGGCATGGCGCCGAGCGAGTGGTTGATCAGGTACGTCGTCTCCGCGAGGATCGGGAAGCGCGCGCGGAGCTCGAGCGGATCGGTCAAGTCAAGCGTCTACAGGCTGCCGTCGGCGCCGTGCTTGGCCCGCAGGTAGCGCAGGTACGGCTCGGGGTCGATCGGGCCGCCTGCGACCTTGATGATCGTCTCCTTGGGCGAGAACTTGCGGCCGTAGCGGTGCAGGTGCTCGCCCAGCCACTCGCGCAGGGGCGCGAACTCGCCGCGCTCGAAGCCCTCCTCGAGCCCCGGCAGATCCTCCCGCACGCGCTCCCAGATCTGCACGGAGATGACGTTGCCGAGCGAGTAGGTCGGGAAGTAGCCGATGCCCCCGCCCGCCCAGTGGACGTCCTGCAGGACGCCGTGGGCGTCGTCCGGCACCTCGATCCCGAGGTACTCGTGCATCCGCCGGTTCCACTCGGCAGGCAGGTCCTTCAACTCGACGCGACCGTTCACGATCTCCTGCTCGAGCTCGAAGCGGAGGATCACGTGCATGTTGTAGGTGACCTCGTCCGCGTGGATCCGGATCAGCGAGGGATGGACGCGGTTGATCGCGCGCAGGAAGCGCTCGAGCTCGACCGAGCCGAGTTGCTCGGGGAACGTCTCCCGCAGCGTCGGGTAGAGGTAGCGCCAGAACGGGCGGCTCCGCCCCACGAGGTTCTCCCACATCCTGCTCTGCGACTCGTGCAGCCCGAGCGAGACGCCGGAGCCGAGCGGGGTGCGGTCGAGCGCGGGGTCGACACCGTGCTCGTAGAGGCCGTGCCCGTACTCGTGCATCGTGGCGAAGAGCGCCTCGAGCGTGTCGTCGTGGTAGTGCGTCGTCAGGCGGATGTCGTCGACGCCCGCGCCCGAGGCGAACGGGTGCTCGGTCGGATCGAGGCGCCAGGAGTCGGGGCGCATGCCGAAGCGGCGGATCACGTCGTGGCAGAGCTCCCGCTGCCGCTCGACGGGGAAGGTGCCGCGCGTCACCTCCTCGAGCGAGGGGTCGTCGCGCTCGGCGATCTCCGCGATCAGCGGCACGAGCTCCTCCTTGAGGCGGTCGAAGATCGTCCGCACCTCGGCAGCCGTCATGCCGCGCTCGTAGTCGTCGAGGAGGACGTCGTAGCGCTCGCCCTGCGGCTCGAAGCACTCGACGTAGCGCAGCTTGAGCTCGACGTTGCGCTCGAGGGCGGGCAGGAAGCGCGCGAAGTCCGACGTCTCGCGTGCGGTCACCCAGTCCTGCACGCCGTGGGAGGCGGCGCGCGTCAGCTCCGACTCGAGCTCGGCGGGCACACGCGCCGCCTTCTCGTAGTCCTGCCGCGTGACGCGGATCAGGCTCGCCTCGTCCGAGGCGGGATCGAGCGAGTCCTCGTACGAGCGCAGTCCCTCGAGCAGGCGTCCGGTCTCCTCCGAGACGAAGAGCTCGTGCGCCATCCGGTGCAGCGTCGCCAGCTGCTCCGCTCTGCCCGCCGCCCCGGCGCCCGGCATCTTCGTCTGCTGATCCCAGAAGAGGATCGCGCCGGTCTTGCGCAGGTCCTGGATCTCGGCCAGGCGGGTCGTGAGCGTGTCGAAGGTCTCGGGCACGGGGAGGAGAGTGTCGCCGCGGGGGCCTCCGCGGGAATCGCGGGACTCTATCCACTCCGGGCCGCGCCGGCGACGGCGAGCAGCACCGCAAAACGGGAGAGGCCCGCCGAGCGGGCCTCTCCCTACCTTCTACTCTGACTCGGGCCGTCTACCGCGCGAGCGTCACCTTCACCTTCGCGACGTTCCTGTCGAGCCGAAGGTTCGGCACGCGGGTGAGCCGGTTGGTCGGCACGGAGCGCGTCGCAACGCGCAAGAGCCTGCCGCTCTTCGCGCGGAGCACCACCCTGACGCGAGCGGTCGACACTGTCCCGTTGACGCGCACGAGCACGACGCGCCCGACGCTTCGAACCCGCAGCACGCGCACGCGTGCGAGCGCCAGCCGGGCCTGCTTGACCACGCTCTGGCCGCCGACGAGCGGAGCCGTCTTCGTGGCGTTGGCCACGGGCTGCGGCGTCGCCGCGACCTCGGTGCCGCTCGGCGGCGTGGGCAGTGCCACCGGCGTACCGGGCGGGGTCGGCTGCGGCACGGTCGTACCGGCGTTGCCGGGGTCGGCGGCGTCGGCCGGGCACGGCGTGACGAGGAAGAGCGCGTCCGACTCGCGAGCCGTGCTCTTCGTGCCGCCGTCGGAGGCCGAGAACGAGTCGACGAAGGCATCCGACTGCTCGCACGCGGGGTTCCGGCCGGACTGCGCCCGCGAGGAGCGTCCGTTCCTCGCGTCCGTCCACATCGCGTGCGCCTGGGTGCCGTTCACGTCGACGTTCTCGTAGTCGCCCGCGAAGATGCCCGCGCGGAACGCGTAGTCGAGGTTGGACGGCGTGTCCGAGATCGTGAAGCCGCGGAACGGGAACTCCGCCTGGCTCTGCCCCGGCACCGGATCCGCGCCCGGATCGACCGGGCCCGTGGGCGAGCCCGAGTACTCGAGCGCCTCGTCGGCGACGCAGTCGCGCGAGTCGGCGGTCGAGACGCGGCACTGCGCGCCCCAGAACCAGCTCAGGTAGTTGCCGGAGCGGGTGCGGCTCGTCGGCCATTCGCTCGCAATGGAGCCGGTGTCGAGCCGGCGATCCTGGAAGACGACGTTGACGTCGCCCGCGTCGCTGATGTCGACCCAGGGGAAGAACTGGTCGTTGCCGACCGGGTCGACCGTGCACTTGCTCGCATCGCCCGAGATGTTCTGCGGGTCACGCCCGCAGTCGCGGTCGAAGCCGGGCGGCGTGTTCGCCCAGGACGTTCCGGGGGCCTTCGAGCCGGACGGCTCGAGCGTCGGGTCGTCGTTGACGCGCGTGGGCCCGATCCACGTGTCGCCGCCGTTCGTCGACTTGAACAGGAAGACGTCGACGTCCGAGCTCTTGATCGTGCCGTTCCTGTTGTCGTCGATCACGACGTAGAGGTCGTCGGCGAACGCTCCGCCGCGCTTGTCCACCGTGATGTTGCCGTAGGAGTTGACCCGGAAGCAGGTGT
>JACCZA010000369.1 GCA_013696185.1 Actinomycetota bacterium | reverse complement strand
GTTGCTGACGGAGGCCGGCGGTCGTGGACCACGTCGTCGCTAGAGACGCAGGCCACGGTCGCTCCAGGCACCGGCGACTTCAATACTCGCGAGGGGTACGGGGCGAACAAGGTCGCAGCCGAGCAGGTCCTGCTCGACAGCGGGTGGCCGGTGAGCGTGCTCCGGGCCTCGAAGATCCACGGTTCGGGTGCGGCGAGGCCGCGTGAATGGATCTTCGTCAAGCGCGTGCTCGACCGGCGCCCAACCGTCTTCCTGGCCCACCGGGGTTGGCGGCGTCGACCACCCGACGGCCGCAGCGAACATCGCAGCGCTCACCGAGGCGGTTGCGGCAAAGCCAGGTCAGCGGATCCTGAACAGCGCCGACCTCGACGCGCCAAGCGTGCTCGAGATCTCGCGGACGATCGCACGGCAGCTCGACCACATCTGGGACGAGGTGCTGCTCGACGGCGAAGCCGCTGAGGGGCTCGGTCGAACGCCGTGGCACGCGCCGCACCCGATCGTGCTCGACATGAGCGCGGCCGTCGAGCTCCGGATACACACCGGTCGGCGACTACGCGACCACCGTCGCGGATGAGATCGAGTGGCTCGTCTCGGCCGCGTGCCGCGGTGAGGGTGGTGTACCTGCCCGGGCTCGATGACTCTTTCTTGGGGCCGATGCTCGACTACACGGCCGAGGACCGCTACCTCGCCAGATCCTCCGGCTGAGTTCGCCGGGGCATACTCACGTTCCCAACCGAAAGGCAGCCCATGAGCGAAGCGGAAAACCTCTTCGGAGACGAGCACGTGCAGCGCTACCGTGAGACCAACGGGGAGGTCGGTCACATCTGGCGGCGCGGATCGAAGATCCTCCTGCTCACGACGACGGGCCGGAGCACGGGTGAGCCGCGCACCAAGCCGCTGATCTACGAGCACGCTGACGATGCCTACGTGATCGTGGCGTCGAAGGGCGGCGCCCCCGATCACCCCGACTGGTACCAGAATCTTCAGAGGAACCCCGTGGTCGAGCTCCAGGTGAAGGCCGAGGTCTTTCCCGCGCGGGCACGCACCGCCACGGATGAGGAGCGGAAGCGCCTCTGGAGGCTCGCGGCCGAGCAGTGGCCCGACTACGACGTGTACCAGACGAAGACCGACCGGGAGATCCCGGTCGTCGTCCTCGAGCGGGTCTGAGGCAGGCCCCGGGACGACGCATTGCGACCTCGACTCGGGGGTCGCCGGTTGCAGCTCGAGATCGAGAAAGGAGAGCCCGATGCCCGCTCCATACACGCTCAGAAAGCTCACCGAGGTCGAGGACTCCGCCGCCAAGTTCGGCTACGACCACATCCAGGAGGCGCGGTTCGCCAACGCAGAGCTCGAGGTCGAGGGCACCGGCGTCAGCCACCACCGCCTTCGCCCCGACAAGCGACAGCCCTTCGGACACAAGCACGAGCACGCGGAGGAGGTCTACGTCGTGCTCGCCGGCTCGGGCCGGGTCAAGCTCGACGACGACATCGTCGAGCTCGAGGCGCTGGACGCGATTCGTGTCGCACCCGGCGTGACCCGCGCGTTCGAGGCTGGGCCGGAAGGGATCGAGCTGCTCGCGTTCGGCGCCCGCCACGAGCGGGACGGCGAGGTGATCAAGGACTGGTGGAGCGACTGAGCTCGCTCTCGAGGCCTGCCCTTCTGGAGAGGAAGAGCGCTTCCGCTGCCGAAGTCCCGCCTCCGTGGCCGACGTGCCTGCCGAGCTCTCGGTCGAGCGCCACCGCGATCACGTGGGCCGGCAGCGGCGGCCGCTCTCGCGGCGGATCCTGCTCGGTCTGCTCGCCCTCGTACTCCTCCTCGGGCTCCTGAACGTCTTCGGCCAGCGCCCCGCGACCTCGCGGGAGAGTGTGCCCGGCGCGAGCCTCAAGGTCTACGCACCGACGCGGCTGCGCAGCGGCCTCTTCTACGAGGCGCGCTTCACGATCGAGGCGACGCGCGAGATCGAGAACGCCGTGCTCGTGCTCGATTCCGGCTGGCTCGAGGGGATGACGCTGAACACGCTCGCTCCGGGACCCCTCGAGGAGTCGAGCCGAGACGGCAAGCCCGCGTTTCGCCTCGGGCACGTCCCCGCGGGCGACAAGCACCTCTTCTTCCTCCAGTTCCAGGTCAACCCCACCAATATCGGCCGCCGCTCCCAGGACGTGACGCTCCTCGACGGCGAGACGCCCCTGCTGACGATCGACCGCACGGTCACGGTGTGGCCCTGATGGACATCGTCGTCCGCGCCACCTTGGCCTTCGCGTTCGTCCTCTTCCTCACGCGCGTCGTCGGGCGGCGGGAGCTCGGCTCGATGCAGCCCTTCGACCTGATCATGCTCGTGATGCTCGGCGACCTCGTCCAGCAGGGCGTGACGCAGAACGACTTCTCGGTCACGGGGCTCGTGCTCGCCGGCGGCACGGTGGGGCTCCTGACCGTACTCGTCTCGTACGGCAGCTGGCGCTTCCCGCGGCTCCGGCCCATCCTCGACGGCGAGCCGGTGATCGTGATCGAGGACGGGCGCCTGATCGAAGGCAACCTGCGGCGCGAGCGCATGACCGCCGGCGAGGTGGCCGCAGCGGCGCGGCAGGAAGGCATCGGCTCGCTCGACGACGTCCGCTGGGGCGTGCTCGAGACGAGCGGTCGGATCAGCTTCATCGCGAAGGAGGCTCCCGCCCGGTGACGCTCTACCTGACCGAGGAGGACGTCGACTCGCTCCTCGGCCCGGCAGACGCGCTCGCGGCCGTCGAGGACTCGTTCCGGCGGCTCGCCAGAGGTACCGTCGACAACCGTCCCCGCCAGCGGCTGAAGCTCGAGGAGGGGCTCCTCGCGGTGATGCCGGCGGCCGACCTCGAGCTCGGCTACGCGGGCCTGAAGACCTACGCGGCGTTCGGCTACGGGAACGTCCGCTTCGTCGTGCTGCTGTTCGAGACGCAAAGGGCGAACCTCGCGGCGGTGATCGAGGCGAACCGCCTCGGGCAGCTGCGGACGGGCGCGGCGAGCGGTGTCGCGGCGAGGCATCTCGCCCGCAGCGGAGCCCGCACGCTCGGCGTGATCGGCTGCGGCTTCCAGGCCGAGACGCAGGTCGCGTGCGTCCGCGAGGCCCTGCCGGAACTCGAGCGCGTGGTCGCCTACTGCCGCACGCCCGAGAGGCTCGAGCGCTTCTGCGCGGCGGTTGGCGCCGAGCCGGCCGAGTCGCATCGCGAGGCGGGCGAGCAGGACGTCGTCGTGACGGCGACCACGTCGAAGGACCCGGTGCTGCGCGGCGAGTGGCTGCGGCCGGGCGCCCTGGTCTGCGCGGTCGGCGCGAACGACAGGAGCGCGCGCGAGCTCGACAACGCCGTGCTCGAGCGCGCCGCCTTCGTTTGCTGCGACTCGCGCGAGCAGGCGCGGCTCGAGTCGGGCGACCTGATCGAGCCGATCGAGCGCGGCGTGCTGGACTGGCTCGAGGTGCACGAGCTGCAGGAGGTCGTGGCGGGGGAGCTGACCGGCCGTCAGTCCGACGACGACATCGTCCTGTTCAAGTCGAACGGGATCGCCGCCTGGGACATCGCGCTCGGGGCAGCCGCCCTCGAGCGGGCGCGGGAGCGGGGACTCGGCCGCGAGCTCTAGGGGCCGACGCTGCCGCGCGCGGCCTCGACGGTGTCGCGGCCCATCGCCTCGATCACCTCGGGACGGTCGAGCAGCCGGGCGCGCTGCTGCGGCGTCGTGCGGTTGAGCAGGTAGCGGTCGTTCAGGATCTCCTCGAGCGAGCGACCGCGGTCGTGCTCGCGGATCACGTAGGAGGCGAGCCGCTCCTCCTGACCCGAGCGTGCGCCGAGGAACGAGAAGGGATTGCGAAAGATCTCCGAGAACTTCGGCATCGTGCGGGGAGCCTACTCCTCGCAGCCGCGACCCGAGCGGCCTCGTCCTCCGACCCCTGCTAGCCTCGCCCGGTCGTGCGCATCCGCCTCGGGCACAGCCCGGATCCCGACGACGCCTTCATGTTCTGGGCGCTCGCCGAGCAGCGCCTCGACACGCGCGGCTTCGAGTTCGAGCAGGTCCCGCAGGACATCCAGACGCTGAACGAATGGGCGCTCGAGGGGCGGCTGGAGGTGACTGCGCTCTCGCTCCACACCTACCCGTTCGTGCAGGACCGCTACATCCTGCTGCCCCACGGGGCGAGCATGGGCAACGGCTACGGACCGGTCGTCGTCGCCCCGAGACCGCTCTCGCGCGACGAGCTCCGCTCGGTCGAGATCGTCGTCCCCGGACGCATGACGACAGCCTTCCTCACGCTGCGCATGTACCTCGGCGACTTCGCCTTCCGCGAGCTGCCCTTCGACAGGATCCTGAGCGAGGTCGCGGAGGGGCGCGCGGCCGCGGGGCTCCTGATCCACGAGGGCCAGCTCACCTATCGCGACTCGGCGCTCGAGCTCTGCGTCGACCTCGGCGAGTGGTGGCTGCTCGAGACGGGGCTGCCCCTGCCGCTGGGCGTCAACGTGGCCAGGCGGGACATCGGCGAGGCCCGCATGCGCGACCTCTCCCACGTTCTGCGCGAGTCGATCCAGGCTGGACTCGACAACCGCGACGAGGCGATGCGCTACGCCATGGAGTTCGGTCGCGGTCTCGACGCGGCGCTCGCGGATCGCTTCGTGGGCATGTACGTGAACGAGCTCACGTGCGAGTACGGCGAGGAGGGGCGGCAGGCGGTGGCCGAGCTCCTGCGCCGCGGCGAGGCGCTCGGGGTCTTTCCCGAGCCCGTCCGGGTCGACTTCGTCGGCTAGCGTTGCCGGCGTGAGCCGCGCCGTCGTCCTCGCCGCCGTCCGCACTCCCGTCGGGCGCTACGGCGGTGCGCTCTCGGGCGAGCGCCCCGACGACCTCGCCGCACGCGCGATCGAGGCCGCGGTCGAGCGCGCCGGCGTCGACCCCGCCGCGATCGAGGACGTCTACTTCGGCTGCGCCAACCAGGCGGGGGAGGACAACCGCAACGTCGCCCGCATGGCTGCGCTCCTCGCCGGGCTGCCCGAGTCGGTGGCGGGTGTGACCGTGAATCGCCTCTGCGCCTCCGGCCTCTCGGCAGTCGTCTCGGCCTGCCACGCGATCGCCGCCGGCGACGGCGACCTCTTCGTCGCGGGCGGCGTCGAGTCGATGAGCCGCGCGCCGCTCGTGCTCGCCAAGCCCGACAAGGCGTTTCCGCGCGGCGACCAGACCGTCTACGACACGACGCTCGGCTGGCGCTTCCCGAACCCCGCGCTCGCCGAGCGGTTTCCGCTCGAGTCGATGGGCGAGACCGGCGAGAACGTGGCGGAGCGCTTCGGTGTCTCCCGCGAGGATCAGGACGCCTTTGCGCTTCGCTCCCAGCAGCGCTGGGCTGCGGCGAGCGAGGCCGGCCGGTTCGACGACGAGCTCGTCACCGTCGGAGAGACGGTGCGCGACGAGCATCCCCGGCCCGAGACGAGCGCGGAGAAGCTCGCCGGGCTGCGGCCCGCCTTCCGCCGGGGCGGATCGGTCACGGCCGGCAACTCGAGCGGGATCAACGACGGCGCCGCGGCGCTCGTGCTCGCGAGCGAGGAGCGTGCGCGCCAACTCGGCGTGGAGCCGCTCGGGCGCTTCGTCGGCAGCGCGGTCGCCGGTGTCGACCCGCGCGTCATGGGCATCGGCCCCATCCCCGCCGTGCGCAAGCTGCTCGCACGGGCGGGCATCGAGGGGGGCGAGCTCGACCTGGTCGAGCTCAACGAGGCGTTCGCCTCCCAGAGCCTCGCCGTGATCCGCGAGCTCGGGCTCGACCCGGAGCGGGTCAACGTCAACGGCGGCGCGATCGCGCTCGGACATCCACTCGGGATGAGCGGCGCGCGGCTCGTCGTCACGCTGCTCCACGAGCTCGGCCGCCGGCGCGGCCGCTACGGGCTCGCGACCCTCTGCGTCGGCGTCGGCCAGGGGCAGGCTGCACTCTTCGAGCGAACTGGAGGCTGAGATGGCGGTTGCGACCCTGCGCGAGTACGGGCTCTTCATCGACGGCGAGGTGACCGAGCCGGCCTCCGGCGAGGTGCGGGAGCTGATCGAGCCCGCGAGCGGCGATGCGCTCGCCCGCGCGGCGATGGCGGGCGAGGCCGACGTCGACCGCGCCGTCGAGGCCGCCCGGGGCGCACTCGACGGGGCCTGGGGGAAGACGCCCGCGAACGAGCGCTCGCGGCTGCTGCACGCGCTCGCCGACGCGATCGCGGCGAACCGCAAGGAGCTGGCCGAGCTCGAGGCCCGCAACGTGGGCAAGGCGATCTCCTCCGTCAAGGCCGAGCTCGGCCAGGCGACGGAGAACTTCCGCTTCTACGCCTCCGCGATCGCGTCGATCGCCGGCCGCTCGAACCCGATCGGCGGCTCGCTGCTCACCTATTCGCTCAAGGAGCCGGTCGGCGTGGCGGCGCAGATCGTGCCCTGGAACTACCCGCTGATGATGGCGACGTGGAAGCTCGCCCCCGCGCTCGCCGCCGGCTGCGCCGTCGTGCTCAAGCCGGATCCCGCGACGCCGCTGACTGCGCTCCGCCTGGCCGAGCTCGCCACGGAGGTGGGCTTTCCGGCCGGCGCGATCAACGTCGTCCCCGGTGACGGCCCGACCACGGGCGCCTACCTCGTGCGCCACCCGAACGTGGACAAGGTCGCCTTCACCGGCTCGACGCAGACGGGGGGCGAGATCATGCGTCTCTGCTCCGATCCGATCAAGCGCCTGACGCTCGAGCTCGGCGGCAAGAGCCCGAACCTCGTCTTCGCCGACGCCGACCTCGCCGATGCGATCCCGAGCTCGGTCTGGGCGATCTACTCCTCGGCCGGGCAGAGCTGCGAGGCGCGCTCCCGCGTGCTCGTCGAGCGGTCGCTCCTCGACGACTTCGTCGGACGGTTCAGCGAGCTCGCGGGCCAGATCCGCGTCGGCGACCCGCTCTCGCCCGACACCCAGATGGGCTCGCTGATCTCGGCCGGCCACCGCGACAAGGTGCACGCGTTCGTCGAGACGGCGCGCGAGGAGGGGGCGGAGGTCGTCGCCGGCGGCGCGCCCGTGGAGGGCAACGGCGCCTTCTACCCGCCCACCGTGATCGCCGGCGTGGAGAGCCGCATGGTCGTGGCCCAGGAGGAGATCTTCGGGCCCGTCGTGACGGTGATCCCGTTCGAGGACGAGCGCGACGCGATCAGGATCGCCAACGACGTCAAGTACGGGCTGATGGCGACGGTCTGGACGGGCGATCCTGCGCGCGGGCACCGGCTCGCGAGCCGGATCAAGGCCGGCACCGTCGGCATCAACATGCCGTACACCGCTTTCCCGGGCATGTCCTTCGGCGGCTACAAACAGTCGGGCTTCGGGCGCGAGCTCGGCCTCGAGACGCTCGAGCTCTACCTCGAGACGAAGAGCGTGCTCGTCTCGACGGGGACGCGCGCTGCGAATCCGTTCGGCCTCTGAGCGGCGCGGGCCGAGGCGCGTCCCCGTCGTGCGCCTCTACCCCGAAGTCCCCGCCGCGCGCCTGCGGACGCTGCGGCGGGACGTCACCGCCCTCGCGCTCCTCGGCCTCCTCGCCTGGATCGGCCTCGAGGTGCACGACGCCGTCGAGGCGCTCACGGTGCTCGGCGAGGGGGTGGAGGACGCCGGCGGGGCCGTCCAGGGCGGGTTCGACGCCGTCGCGGGCAGTGTCGGCGGCGCGCCCGTGATCGGCGACCGGCTGGCGGAGGGCCTGCGCGCGGCCGGGGAGAGC
>JACCZA010000333.1 GCA_013696185.1 Actinomycetota bacterium | reverse complement strand
GCGCGCCGCCCGGATCCACGACCTCATCGCCGGCCTCGACGAGGGCTACGACACGATGGTCGGCGAGCGAGGCTACCGCTTCTCGGGCGGTGAGAAGCAGCGCATCGCGATCGCGCGGACGATCCTGCGCAACCCGCCCGTGCTCGTGCTCGACGAGGCGACGAGCGCGCTCGACACGGGCACCGAGCGGGCGGTCCAGGACGCACTCGACCGGCTTGCGCGCGGGCGGACGACGATCGCGATCGCCCACAGGCTCTCGACGGTGCGCGACGCCGACCAGATCGTCGTGCTCGACGGAGGGCGGGTCGTCGAGCGCGGCACGCACGACGAGCTGATCGCGCTCGGCGGGCGCTACGCGTCCCTCGTCGCGCGCGACACACCGCTCGAGGCCGAGGAGTTGCAGACGCTCGCCTGAGTGACTCAGGCGAGCGTCTGCGTCCCGACGGCCTTGACCCCGTCTGGTTAGGCCGCCGAGGCTCGGAGCCGCGTCACCGTGCCGAGGAAGAACGGCACGAGGAGCAGCCCGTAGACCACGTGGATGAAGAGCTGGAAGCTCTGATCGATCATCGGGCTCGTGAACCACTCGAACACGGTGTTCCCGAGGATCTGGATGTTGACGACGTAGAGCAGGACGCCGTAGGCGGCTCCGGCTCCGAGCAGCACGAGCCCGTTGCGGAAGAGCGGCGTCATGAGCGCGAAGATGATGCCGAAGGCGATCGCGAGGTTGAGGTGGGTGACGAAGCCGATCACGACGTCGGCCGGGATCTTCATCGGATCCATCGTCGGCTTGTCGGTGCCGTGGAAGATGGTCGACATGTCGAGCATCGGCGCGACGCCGGGCAGCCCCTTGTGGGTCGCCCAGCCCATCTCGGCGAGCAGGAAGGGAAGTCCGGCGGCGAGCCCGGCGATCGAGCCCCGTGAGATCCAGTCGCCGAGCCGCAGGACGAGGGCGCGCGGCGGCGAGGCGAGGTCGTGCTCTGGTCGATCGGTACGACGGTCTGCGGTAACGGCCACAGTGTGTCCTTTCTGAGAGACCGCTCGACCGTAGCCGCCCTTTCCACGCAGCGGCCGTTTGTGAAGACATCTTCGGACCGCGTGGACGCCGCGCTCACGCTTGAAGCGAGAGACGCAGAGGGGCGGCTCGCGCCGCCCCTCCGCTCGAGACCGATCGCGGGCTCGCCTCTAGTCCCGATCGCGGCGCGGGCCGCGGTCGCGACCCCCGCCGGGGCGCCCACCGCGTCCGCGCTCGCCGTCTCGGCGCGGCCGCTCCTCCTCCGGAGGCCGCGGCGGTGCGTCCTTCGCCCGCTCGACCAGCTCCTCCGGCTGGACGAGGCTGCCGTTCTCGTGCTTGGCGACGAGCTTGAGCCCGATCCGGCCCCGCGCCTTGTCGACCTCCTGCACGATCACGTCGACGACGTCGCCGCGGCCCATCACGTCCTCGATGTGCGCGACGCGGCCGGGACCCACGTTCGAGACGTGGAGCAGGCCGTCCGTGCCCTTCTTCAGCTCGACGAACGCGCCGAACTGCGTCGTCTTGACGACCTTGCCCGTGAACGTGTCCCCGACCTCTGGCTCCTTCGTCAGCGACTCGACCGCTGAGATCGCGGCCTTGGCCTTCGCCCCGTCGGTCGCGTAGATCAGGATCGTGCCGTCCTCCTCGATGTCGATCTGCACCTCGTAGTCGGCCTCGAGACCGCGGATCGTCTCGCCACCCTTGCCGATCACCATGCCGATCTTCTCCTGGTCGATCTTGACCGTCGAGATGCGCGGAGCGGTCTCGGACAGCTCCCGACGCGACTCGGGGATCGCCTCGGCCATGCGATCGAGGATGAACTCCCGCGCCCGCTTCGCCTGCTCGAGCGCACTTCGCATGATCTCCTGCGTGACGCCGGTGATCTTGATGTCCATCTGCAGGGCGGTGATGCCCTCGCGTGTCCCGGCGACCTTGAAGTCCATGTCGCCGAGGTGATCCTCGGCACCCTGGATGTCGGTGAGGATGACGTAGTCGTCTCCCTCCTTGACGAGCCCCATCGCGATGCCGCTGACCGGCGCCTTGATCGGCACGCCGGCGTCCATCAGCGCGAGCGTCGAGCCGCAGACGGAGCCCATGGAGGACGACCCGTTCGACTCGAGCGTCTCCGAGACGAGGCGGATCGTGTACGGGAACTCGTCGGTGGACGGGATCATCGCCTCGAGCGCGCGCTGGGCGAGCGCACCGTGACCGATGTCGCGGCGTCGCGGGCTGCCCATGCGGCCCGTCTCCCCGACCGAGTACGGCGGGAAGTTGTAGTGGTGCATGTAGCGGCGGTCCGACTCGAGCGAGAGGTCATCGATCCGCTGCCCCTCCTTCGCGGTGCCGAGCGTCAGGAGCGTCATGATCTGCGTCTGCCCGCGCGTGAAGAGCCCGGAGCCGTGCGTCCGCGGCGAGACTCCGACCTCGCACTCGATCGCCCGGATCTCGTCGGCGCCGCGCCCGTCGGGGCGGCGCTTGTCCACCGCGATCTTGCGGCGGACGAGATCCTTGTAGACGGCCTCGGCGGCCCGCTTGACCCACTGCTTCGTCATGGCGTCCTTCACGACCGGGCCCTCGCCCTCGAGGGTCGCCGGGCCGACCGGGAACGGCAGCTCGAGCGTCTCGACGATCCGGTCGAAGAGCAGCTGGCGCTTCGCCGAGCGAAGCTCCTTCGAGTCCTGCTCGGCATCGGTGAGCGCCTGCAGCTCGCTCTCGAACTGCTCGCGCACCGGGCCCTCGACGGCCCTCAGGCGGGCCTTGTCGAGCGCGATCGTGAGGCTGGAGCGCACCTGCAGCCTGCGCACGATGTCCGCCTCGGTCGACTCCATCGAGAGCTCGGGGGCGAGCTCGTCGGAGAGCTCCTCGAGCAGCCCGCCCGCCTCGCGCAGCCCCTGGGCGGCGATCTGGCGATCGAAGGTCTCGGCCCGGGAGGCCTCGATCTCCTTCGTCAGCTCCGGGTCGAGCCACTTCGCCTTGCCGACCTGCTCGCGCAGCTGCTCCTGCGCCTCGCAGAGCTTGACGATCTCGCCCTGGGCGAGCTCGAGTGCCTCGAGCAGCCGCTCCTCGGGCACCTCGGAGGCGCCCGCCTCGACCATCGTCAGGCCGTCCTTCGTGCCCACCACGATGAGGTCGAGCGTGCTCTCCCCCTCGAGCTCCTGCAGCGTCGGATTGAGGACGAGCTCGTCGCCCCGCAGGCCGATCCGCACGGCGCCAACCGGACCCGAGAAGGGCAGGGGCGAGAGCATCAGCGCAGCCGAGGCGCCGTTGATGCAGAGGATGTCGTGCGGCGTGACGAGGTCGGCCGAGAGCACCGTCGCGATCACCTGCACCTCGTTGCGAAAGCCCTTCGGCCACAGTGGCCGGATCGGGCGGTCGATCATGCGTGCGGTGAGGATCGCGCGCTCGGTCGGGCGCCCCTCCCGCTTGAAGAAGCCGCCCGGGATCTTCCCGGCGGCGTACATCCGCTCCTCGACGTCGACGGTGAGCGGGAAGAAATCCGCCCCCTCCCGCGCCTCGGGTCGTCCCTGCGCCGTCGCGAGCACCATCGTCTCGCCCGAGCGCACGACGACGGCGCCGTCGGCTTGCTTCGCGAGCTTGCCGCTCTCGAAGCTGATCTCCTGGTCACCGATCGTGACCGCGACCGAGGCTTGGCGCTCGGTTGCAATACCCATGCTGTTCTCCTCCACTCTTCGATGGTGGAAGGTGGAGGTTTGAGTCAGCCCGTGACGCGCGGACTCGCTCAAACTTCCACCCTCCGGGGGGTCCTACGGGGCTAGCGCCTGAGGCCGAGCTCCTTGATCAGGGCGCGATAGCCCTCGATGTCGTGCTTGGTCAGGTAGTTCAGGAATCTCCGTCGACGGCCGACGAGCTTCAGCAGGCCGCGCCGGGAGTAGTGGTCCTTCGGGTGCTGGCGCAGGTGCTGCGTCAGCTCGTTGATGCGCCGCGTGAGCGCTGCGATCTGGACCTGCGGGGAGCCGGTATCCGTCTCGTGGCGGCCGTACTGCCCGATGATCTCCAGCTTGGCTTCCTTGGTGAGGGTCATGCGCCACCTCCTGTATGCGAGTCCGCTGTCCCAGCACGCCGCGCAAGGAAGGACGCGAGCGGCCGAGGCTGCGGTCGCGGGCTAGGGTAGCAGGCGTGCTTCCGGCGGGCGTCGCGGCAGGGCACCCCGCGACCGTCGCGACCGGTGTCGAGATCCTCGAGGCGGGCGGCTCGGCGATCGACGCGGCGGTCGCGGCCTGCCTCGCCTCGTGCGTCGCCGAGACGTTGATGACGGGACTGCTGGGCGGCGGCCACGCGCTCGTCCTGCGCCCGGGCGGTACTGCGGCGGACGTCGAATGCCTCGACTTCTTCGTGGCCGTGCCGGGTCTCGGCGCACCCCCGCGCGAGGCCGAGCTGCTGCGCCTCGAGGTGCCGTTCGGCACCGAGCTCGTCCACTACGCCGTCGGCATCGCCTCCTGCGCGGTGCCGGGCGTCCC
>JACCZA010000328.1 GCA_013696185.1 Actinomycetota bacterium | reverse complement strand
GTGCCGGCGCGCGCGCGGCCCGTGCCCTTCTGGCGCCACGGCTTGGCGCGACCGCCCGAGACCATGCCGCGGCTCTTCGCCGCCCGCGTACCGGCGCGGCGGGCGTTCAGCTCGGCGCGGACTGCCTCGTGCAGGAGGTGCGGCTTCGCGTCGACGGCGAATGCCGCGTCCGCCAGGTCGACCTGGCCGGACGAGGTGCCGTCGCGAGCGAGGACGGGCGCCTTCATCGCCGCTTCTCCTCCCGCACCTCGACGAACCCGTTGGTCGGCCCCGGCACGGCGCCCTTCACGAGCAGGAGGTTGCGCTCGGGGTCCGTCGAGTGGATCACGAGCCCGACCTGCGTCGCGCGCCGCGCCCCCATCTGGCCCGCCATGCGCATGCCCTTGAAGACCCGAGACGGCGTCGCAGAGGCGCCGATCGAGCCGGGCTTGCGGATGTTGTGCGAGCCGTGCGTCTTCGGCCCGCTACTGAAGTTGTGCCGCTTGATCGTGCCCGCGAAGCCCTTGCCGATCGAGATGCCGGACACCTTCACGCGGTCACCGGCGGCGAACGTCTCGACGGTCACGGACTCCCCGACCTGCAGCTCGCTGCCGCCGCGGAGCTCGACGAGGTGCCGATGCGGTGCCGCGCCCGAGCGCCGGAGGTGTCCGAGCTCGGGCTTCGAGATCTTGCGCTCGGGCACGGCGTCGTAGGCGATCTGGACCGCCTCGTAGCCGTCGATTGGCACGGTCTTCACCTGCACGACCGGGCACGGGCCTGCCTCGATCACGGTGACGGGGGTGACGGCGCCGCTCTCCGGATCGAAGATCTGCGTCATCCCGAGCTTCCTGCCCACGATGCCTTTCACAGCTTGATCTCGATGTCGACTCCCGCCGGCAGGTCGAGCCGCATCAAGGAGTCCACCGTCTTCGGGGTGGGGCTGTGGATGTCGATCAGGCGCTTGTGCGTGCGCACCTCGAAGTGCTCGCGGGAGTCCTTGTCCTTGAACGGGCTGCGGATCACGCAGTAGACGTTCTTCTCCGTGGGCAGGGGCACGGGCCCGGTGATGGTTGCGCCGGTGCGCTGAGCCGTCTCGACGATCGACTGGGCCGAGCGGTCGAGCTGCGTATGGTCGTACCCCTTGAGGCGGATACGGATCTTCTGCTGAGCCACCGGCGCGTCCCCTCTCCTACTTGGCGATCTCGGTGACGACGCCCGCGCCGACGGTGCGGCCGCCCTCGCGGATGGCGAAGCGCAGGCCCTGGTCCATCGCGATCGGCTGGATCAGCTCGATCTCCATCTCCGTGTTGTCGCCGGGCATGACCATCTCCTGGCCCTCCGGCAACTTGATCGAGCCGGTCACGTCGGTCGTGCGGAAGTAGAACTGCGGCCGGTAGCCGTTGAAGAACGGCGTGTGACGGCCGCCCTCGTCCTTCGAGAGCACGTAGACCTCGGCCTTGTAATGCGTGTGCGGCGTGATCGACCCGGGCTTCGCGAGCACCTGCCCCCGCTCGATCTCCTCCCGCTTGACGCCGCGCAGGAGCGCGCCGGCGTTGTCGCCGGCCTGTGCGAAGTCGAGCGTCTTCTGGAACATCTCGAGGCCGGTGACGACGGTCTTCTCAGTCTTCGGGTGGATGCCGACGATCTCGATCTCGTCGCCCGTCTTGATCTGCCCCTGCTCGATCCGGCCGGTGACGACGGTGCCGCGGCCCGTGATCGTGAAGACGTCCTCGATCGGCATCAGGAACGGCCGGTCGACATCGCGGGTCGGCTCGGGGATGTAGCTGTCGACCGCCTCCATCAGCTCGACGATCTTGGGCACCCACTCCTCGTCGCCCTCGAGCGCCTTCAGCGCCGAGCCGGCGATCACGGGGATGTCGTCGCCCGGGAACTCGTACTTGGAGAGGAGCTCACGCACCTCCATCTCGACCAGCTCGAGCAGCTCGGGGTCGTCGACCATGTCCGCCTTGTTCAGGAAGACGACGATGTAGGGCACCTCCACCTGGCGGGCGAGGAGGATGTGCTCCCGCGTCTGCGGCATGGGCCCGTCGGCCGCGGAGACCACGAGGATCGCGCCGTCCATCTGGGCAGCGCCCGTGATCATGTTCTTGATGTAGTCCGCGTGCCCGGGGCAGTCGACGTGCGCGTAGTGCCGGTTCGCCGTCTCGTACTCGACGTGCGAGGTGTTGATCGTGATGCCGCGCTGCTTCTCCTCCGGGGCGTTGTCGATCGACGCGAAGTCGCGCACCGCGGTGCCCGTGCCCTGCTCCGAGAGCACCTTCGTGATCGCCGCCGTCAGCGTCGTCTTGCCGTGGTCGATGTGACCGATCGTGCCGACGTTCAGGTGCGGCTTGTTCCGCTGGAACTTCTGCTTAGCCATGCTCTCCTCCGGTTTCCTTACGAACCTGACTGCGCGGCGATGATCTCGCTCGCGATCGACTGCGGGACGTCCTCGTACCGATCGAACTGCATCGTGAAGGTGGCCCGGCCCTGCGTCATCGAGCGCACGTCGGTCGCATAGCCGAACATCTCGGCCAGCGGCACCTTCGCCGTGATCGACTGCGCGTTGCCGGTGGGCTCGAGGTGCTCGACCCGGCCGCGACGACTGTTGAGGTTGCCCATCACGTCGCCGAGATACTCCTCCGGGGTCACGACCTCGACCGCCATCACGGGCTCCAGCAGCTTCGGCTTCGCGCGCTTCATGCCCTCCTTGAAGGCCATGGAGCCGGCGATCTTGAACGCCATCTCGCTGGAGTCGACGTCGTGGTATGAGCCGTCGACGAGCCTCACGTGCACGTCGACGACCGGGTATCCGGCGAGCACGCCCGAGTCCATCGCCTCCTTGATCCCGGCGTCGACCGAGGGGATGTACTCCTTCGGCACCTTGCCGCCGACGATCTTGTCCTCGAACGCGTAGCCCTCCCCGGGAGCGAGATCGATGATCACGTGCCCGTACTGGCCGCGGCCTCCCGTCTGGCGCGCGAACTTCACGTTCACGCGCTCGACCGGCACGCCGATCGTCTCGCGATAGGCCACCTGGGGCCGGCCGACGTTCGCGTCCACCTTGAACTCGCGCATCAGCCGGTCGACGATGATCTCGAGGTGCAGCTCGCCCATCCCGGCGATGATCGTCTGGGCGGTCTCCTCGTCGGTGTGGACACGGAAGGTGGGGTCCTCCTCGGCGAGGCGCTGGAGCCCGGCGGACAGCTTGTCCTGGTCGCCCTTCGTCTTGGGCTCGATCGCGACAGCGATCACCGGGTCCGGAAACTCCATCGACTCGAGCTTGATCGGAGCAGACTCCGCGGCGAGCGTGTCGCCCGTCGTCGTCGCCTTGAGGCCGACGCCGGCGGCGATCTCGCCGGCGCCGATCTCCTCCCGCTCCTCGCGATGGTTCGCGTGCATCTGGAGGATCCGCCCGATCCGCTCGGTCTTGCCGGTGGTCGTGTTCAGCACGCGCTCACCGGCCTTGATCTTCCCCGAGTAGACGCGGAAGTAGGTGAGCTTGCCGACGAACGGGTCCGACATGACCTTGAAGGCGAGCGCGGAGAACGGCTCGCTCAACGCCGGCGCGCGCTCGAGCTCGCCGTCGGTGCGCGGGTCGACTCCGTGCACGGGCGGCACGTCGACGGGGCTCGGCAGGTAGTCGACGACGGCGTCGAGCAGCGGCTGCACTCCCTTGTTCTTGAAGGCCGAGCCGAGGAACACCGGCGTGACGATGCTCGTGAGCGTGGCCTTGCGCAGGGCGCGGCGGATCAGCTCCGGCGTGACCGACTGCTCGTCGAGCAGATAGGTCTCCATCAGCTCGTCGTCGGCCTCGGCGACGGCGTCGATCAACTGGTGGTGGTACTCCTGGGCCTGCTCGAGCAGCTCCGC
>JACCZA010000316.1 GCA_013696185.1 Actinomycetota bacterium | reverse complement strand
ACCATCCCGGTCATGGCCAAGGCGCGGATCGGCCACTTCGTCGAGGCCCAGGTGCTCGAGGCGCTCGAGGTCGACTACATCGACGAGAGCGAGGTGCTGACCCCCGCCGACGAGGAGCACCACATCGACAAGTGGAAGTTCACCGTCCCGTTCGTCTGCGGCTGCCGCAACGTCGGCGAGGCGCTCCGCCGGATCGCCGAGGGCGCCGCGATGATCAGGACGAAGGGCGAGGCGGGCACGGGCGACATCGTCAACGCGGTCCGCCACATGCGCTCGGTC
This sequence comes from Actinomycetota bacterium, assembly GCA_013696185.1. GTDB lineage: Bacteria > Actinomycetota > Thermoleophilia > Gaiellales > Gaiellaceae > JACCZA01. The sequence goes on along the minus strand of JACCZA010000316.1, from coordinate 2,652 downwards.
TTCGGCACGATCCGCCGCCTCGGATCACTGGACGCCGACGAGCTGTACGCCGAGGCGAAGACGCTCCAGGCCCCGTACGACCTCGTTCGCTGGGTGGCCGAGAACGGCAGGCTGCCCGTCGTCACCTTCACGGCCGGGGGCATCGCGACGCCCGCCGACGCCGCCCTCTGCATGCAGCTCGGCGCTGACGGCGTCTTCGTCGGCTCGGGCATCTACAAGTCCGGCGACCCCGCAATGCGCGCGAAGGCGATCGTCGAGGCGACGACCCACTTCCGCGATCCGGAGGTGCTCGCCCGGGTCTCCCGCGGTCTCGGCGAGCCGATGCTCGGTCTCTCCGCCGCGTCGATCGACCCGGCGCAGCTGCTCGAGACACGCGGCTGGTAGCCCGCCGTCCCCGTGCGCTTCGAGCACGAGGAGCAGATCGCACGACCGCCCGCGGACGTCTTCGCCTTCCTCAGCGAGCCGGCGAACCTGCCGCGCTGGCAGTCGGGCGTCGTCGAGACCCGGCGCGACTCCGAGGGCGCGATGAGCGTGGGCGCGAGGTTCACCGAGGTGCGGACGTTCGCCGGCCGGCGCGTCGAGTCGCAGCTCGAGGTGACCGAGCTCGAGCCGCCGCGGGTCTTCTCCCTCCGGGTCGTCTCGGGCCCGGTGCGGCTGACCGTGCGCCACGTGCTCGAGCCTTTCGAGGGCGGCACGCGTCTCCGCGCGGTCGGTGAGGGTGAGCCGGGAGGCAGCGTTCCCATTCCCGGCCCCCTGCTCGCCCGCGCCGTCAAGAAGCAGGCACGGAGCGACTTCGCGGCTCTGAAGCGCCTGCTCGAAGCCTCCTGAGAACTACGATGGCCGGCGTGGAGACGCCTCCGAGGATCGGTGTGCTCGCCCTTCAGGGCAACGTCCGCGAGCACGCGGCGATGCTGCGGCGGCTCGGCGCGGAGGTGGTCGAGGTACGCAAGCCCGAGCAGCTCGACGGCCTCGACGGGCTCGTCATCCCGGGGGGCGAGTCGACGGCGATCACGCGCTTGATGCGCCTGTACGGGCTCGAGGAGGCGATCCGCCGCTTCTCGCAGCCCGTCCTCGGCACCTGCGCCGGGATGATCCTGCTCTCCCGCGAGCACCTGGGCCGGATCGACGTGACGGTCGAGCGGAACGCCTACGGGCGTCAGGTGGCGAGCTTCGAGGCGGAGCTCGCTCTCGAGGGCGAGACGGAGCCGCTGCGCGGCGTCTTCATCCGCGCGCCGCGGATCGCCGAGGTCGGCCCGGACGTCGAGGTGCTCGCGGAGCTCGACGGGGCGGCCGTCCTCGCGCGCGAGGGCCGGACGCTCGTCGCGTCGTTCCATCCCGAGCTGACCGAGGACACGCGCGTGCACGAACGCTTCCTGGAGCTCGTACGAGAGGAGATGCATGTCGGGGCATAGCAAGTGGTCGTCGATCAAGCACAAGAAGGGCGCGGCCGACGCCAAGCGCGGCAAGCTCTTCTCGAAGCTCTCGCGCGCGATCATCGTCGCCGCACGGGAGGGCGGAGCCGATCCGGGAGGCAACCTCGCGCTGCAGAACGCCGTCGAGAAGGCGCGGAGCTACTCGATGCCGAAGGACAACATCGAGCGGGCGATCGCGCGCGGGTCGGGCGCCGACGCCGACGCGGCGGCGTTCGAGACGATCGTCTACGAGGGCTATGCCCCGGGCGGCGTGGCCGTGCTCGTGGAGGCGCTGACCGACAACCGCAACCGCACGGCCTCGGACGTGCGCCATGCCTTCGACAAGCACGACGGCAACCTCGGCACCTCGGGCTCCGTCGCGTGGCTGTTCGAGCGCCGCGGCACGGTGCTGGTCCCGGCGGCGTCCGTGGACGAGGACGAGCTCACGCTTGCAGCGGCGGAGGGCGGGGCCGACGACGTCGGCCGCGAGGACTCGACCTTCTCCGTCATGTGCGCGCCCGAGCGCCTCGCGGAGGTGCGCGCCGCGATCGAGGCTGCCGGGCTGGCAGTCGAGTCGGCGGAGGTGACGATGGTGCCGAAGACGACTGTCGAGGTGGCCGACGAGGCCTCCGCGAAGAAGCTCCTGCGCCTGATGGACGCGCTCGAGGAGAACGACGACGTCCAGGGCGTCTACGCCAACTTCGACATCCCGGAGCGCGTGCTGGAGACGGTCGCCGCCTGAGAGCTGGTGGGCGCTCAGTCGGGTGGCGCCAGGGCGATCCCCTCGCTCGGCGAGCCGTCCTCGCCACCGGCCCCGCCGTCGGGGTCGGGCTCGACCCGCTCGACCTCGTCGGGCGAGGGGTCGGGCGGGACGTCGGGGCGCAGGAGATCGTCGGCCACGAGCCCCCAGGCTAGCGCACCCGCAGCCGGCGAGGAGGAACGTCCGGGCGAGCGCCTAAGGTCGAGCCCATGAGGGTGCTCGGCATCGATCCGGGGCTCGCCGCCTGCGGTTACGGCATGGTGGTCGCGACCGGCTCCCGCGTGCGCCCGCTCGCCTTCGGGTCGTGGCGGACCGCCCCCGGCGAGCGGCTTGAGCGCCGCTTGCAGATCCTGTTCGAGGGCGTCGACGAGCTGATCGAGACCCATGCGCCCGAGGCTGTCGTGCTCGAGGAGTCCTACGTCGGCGCCGACCCGCGGGTCGCACTCTCCGTCGGCCAGGTGCGCGGCGCGGTGCTGGTCG
>JACCZA010000302.1 GCA_013696185.1 Actinomycetota bacterium | reverse complement strand
GGCAAGGAGCGACGGGCTGCACTGCGGCAGGCAGCCCGCCTGAATCCGCTCGGTGTCGGCCGAGTGGCGCTGCAGGGAGCCCCAGCGCGCCGGCCGGCAGGCCGTTCCCCAGATGTTCACCGGGCGTTCACCTTTCGGCCACCCATGCCACGCGGACGGCCCGGGACACTGTCCGGGTGACTGCACCGGGCTCACGCGCCGTGCTCCTCGGCCTGCTCGTGCTGCTCCTCGGGCTCGCCGCCTCTGGCTGCGGCCGTCAGAGCGCCGACGAGGCCGCCGCCGAGGCCGCAAAGACCGAGCAGGCCGACACGAGCGGCGACGAGGCGGGTGAGACCGGCGCCTTCGAGGAGACGCTCACGGGGCGCGTGCGCGCGGACGGCTCGAGCACGGTCGGCCCGTTCGCGACCGCAGCCGCCGAGGCCTTCCGCAGGGAGAACCCCGACGTCCGCGTCTCGGTGGGCGTCTCGGGCACGGGCGGGGGCTTCGAGCGCTTCTGCGCGGGTGAGACCGACCTCTCCAACGCCTCTCGCCCGATCGAGGTCGACGAGCGGCAGGCGTGCCGCAAGCAGGGCATCGAGTACGTGGAGCTCCAGGTCGCGAGCGACGGCATCGCCGTCGTCGTGAACACGAAGAACGACTGGGTCGACTGCCTGAGCGTCGCGCAGCTCAAGCGCATCTGGGAGCCCGGCTCGAAGATCGACAACTGGCGCGACCTCGATCCGGCCTTCCCGGACCAGAAGCTGAGCCTGTCTGGGCCGGGTACCGACTCCGGCACGTTCGACTACTTCACGGGCGCGATCGTGGGCGAGGAGGGAAAGAGCCGCTCCGACTACTCCGCCACCGAGGACGACAACGTCGTCGTCCGCACGGTCTCGGGCGATCGCGGCGGGCTCGGCTACTTCGGGCTCTCCTACGCCGAGGAGAACTCGACCAGGCTGAAGACGCTCGGGGTGGGCGACAGGGGCGCCTGCGTACGACCGAGCGCCGAGACGGTCCAGGACGGCACGTACAAGCCCCTGAGCCGTCCGCTCTTCGTCTACGTGAAAACCTCGTCGTTGCAGCGGCTCGAGGTGGAGACCTTCGTGCAGTTCCTGCTCGACAACCAGGCGGAGGTCGCGAAGCGCGCGCTCTTCGTGCCCCTGACCGACGAGCAGGTCGATCGCTCGCAAGCAGCACTCGACGAGGCGCTCGGAGGACTGGGCTAAGCCGGGCGCTTCACCGGATCTTCTCCAGATCGCCACCGATTTCACGCCCACGTCGCCGCCCCCAGCCAGAACACTCGCTCAGGCAGCACGAACACGGTATCCACACTGATGAAGGGGGAGAAGATGAGGCATCGCTTCGCACGGAGGCTCGTGCGCCTCGCGGCGCTCTCGGCGCTCGCGGCGCTCGCGCTCGCGGCCGTCGGATCGGCGCGGACGGACGGCACCGCCGTCTCGGGCCGGATCACGGCCGATGGCTCGAGTACCGTCGGCCCGTACGTGACGGCCGCGGCCGAGCGCTTCCAGCGGGCCAACAAGGGTGCCCAGGTCACCGTCGGCATCTCGGGCACGGGCGGCGGCTTCGAGCGCTTCTGCAAGGGTGAGACGGACTTGTCGAACGCGTCCCGCCCGATCAAGCAGACAGAGGCGACGATCTGCCGCACGAACGGCGTCAAGTACGCGGCGTTCCTCGTCGCGAACGACGGCATCTCGCTCGTCGTCAACAAGGAGAACACCTGGGCGACCTGCCTGACGACGGACGAGCTGAAGAAGATCTGGGACGCGGGCTCGAAGGTGGACAACTGGCAGGACGTGCGTCAGGGCTTTCCGAACGTGAAGCTCTCGCTCTTTGGACCGGGCACCGACTCCGGCACGTTCGACTTCTTCACGGAGAAGATCAACGGCAAGTCGAAGCGGAGCCGCTCCGACTACTCCGCCACCGAGGACGACAACGTCGCGGTGCGGGGTGTCACGGGCGAGCGCGGCGGGCTCGCCTACTTCGGCCTCTCCTACTACGAGGAGAACCAGGGTCAGCTCAAGCTCGTCGCCGTCAACAGCGGCGGCGGCTGCGTCACGCCCAACATCAAGACCGTCCAGGCGTACACGTACAAGCCGCTCTCGAGGCCGCTGTTCGTCTACGTGAAGCGCGACTCGTTCCGCAGGGGCGTCGTGCAGGCGTTCATCCGCTACATCATTCAGAACGAGCGAGCGATCGCGAAGACCGCGAAGTTCGTCTCGCTGACCGACCGGCAACTGAGCAAGTCGAAGTACCAGTACAACCAGGCGATCCGGATCGCGAAGAGCGGCTAGAAGCTCCCGACGCTCGTGGCTACACCGGACATCACCGCGGGCGCGAGGCCGGCTCCCCGGCTTCGCGCCTCGCGGCGACGCTACGGGGAGGACGTCGTCAAGGGCCTGCTCGCTCTCTGCGCCCTCGTCTCCGTCGCGACGACCGTCGGCATCGTCGTCGCGCTCTTCCTCCCCGCGATCGAGTTCTTCCGCACGATCTCGATCGTCGACTACCTGACGGGGATTCGCTGGGCGCCCCTCTTCGAGCCGGCCTCCTTCGGGGTCGTGCCGCTGATTCTGGGCACGCTGTCCGTCACGCTCTGGGCCCTGCTGATGTGCATCCCGTTCGGGCTCGGCGCCTCCATCTACCTGAGCGAGTACGCGGGTAGCCGGATGCGCAAGATCCTGAAGCCGGCACTCGAGGTGCTCGCAGGCGTGCCGACCGTCGTCTACGGCTTCTTCGCGCTCACGTTCGTGACGCCCCTCCTCCGTGACCTCGGGCTCGGCCTCGAGGTGCAGAACGCGCTCGCCGCCGGCCTCGTGATGGGGGTGATGCTGATCCCGACCGTCGCGTCGATCTCCGAGGACGCGATGTCGGCGGTGCCGCGCGACCTGCGCGACGGTGCCTACGCGCTCGGCTCGACCCGCTTCCAGGTCGCCACGCGCATCGTCGTCCCGGCTGCCGCCTCGGGGATCGTCGCGTCGTTCGTGCTCGCGATCTCCCGTGCGGTGGGCGAGACGATGATCGTCCTCCTCGCCGCCGGCCAGAAGCCCACGCTGACCTTCGACCCGCGCGACGCGATCGAGACGATGACCGCCTTCATCGCGGCCACGGGCCAGGGCGACATCCCGATCGACTCGATCGAGTACAAGACGATCTTCGCGGTCGGCGCGACCCTGTTCGTCGCGACGCTCGTGATGAACCTCTTCTCGATCCGCCTCGTGCGCAAGTTCCGGGAGGTCTACGAATGAGCGCCGTCCCGGGCGACATCCGCGGCGGGCGGCGGCAGGGAGAGCTGCAGGGTCGGCTGTTCCACGGCTTCCTCCTGCTCTCGCTGGGCGTGGGGCTCGTCACGCTCGGCACCCTGATCGTCCAGGTCGTCCTCAACGGCGTGCGGCTCGTCGACCCGGTCCTGCTCACCGACGCGCCCTCGGCCGACCCCGCCTTCGCGGGCGCGGGGCCGGCGATCCTCGCCACGATCTACATGGGCCTCCTCCTGATCGCGTTCACGGTGCCGATCGGGCTCGGGACCGCGATCTACCTCGAGGAGTACGCGGATCGGAACCGCTGGTACAACCGCGCGCTCGAGGTCAACATCCAGAACCTCGCCGCGGTGCCCTCGATCGTGTACGGCATCCTCGGGCTCGCCTTCCTCGTGCGCGGGCTCGGCCTCGGGCGCGTGCTCCTCGCGGGCGCGATGATCCTGACGCTGCTCGTGCTGCCGACCGTGATCATCGCGGCGCGCGAGGCGATCCGCGCGGTGCCCGGATCCATCCGGCAGGGGGCGTATGCGCTCGGGGCGACGAAGTGGCAGGTCGTCTGGCGCCAGGTGCTCCCGGCCGCCACGCCGGGCATCGCCACCGGCTCGATCCTCGCGGTCTCGCGCGCGATCGGCGAGACGGCGCCGCTCCTGCTCGTGGGCGCCCTCACCTACGTCGCGTTCAACCCGACGCTGCTCGGAGACTTCACGGCGCTGCCCGTGCAGATCTACCAGTGGACGAGTCGCTCGCAGGGCGAGTTCCACGAGCTCGCCGCAGCCGCGATCATCGTGCTGCTGGCCATCCTGCTGACCCTCAACGGCTTCGCGATCTGGCTGCGCAACCGCTACGGACGAAAGTGGTGACATGACCGAAATCGAGACCCGGCTCGAGGCGCCTTCTGTCAAGATCGGCGACGTGAGCCTCGAGCACGTCGCAGAGCGGCCGCGGCCCTCCGGCTCCCCCGAGCTGCGGGAGCCGATCTTCCAGGTGCGGGACGTCACCGTGTCCTACAGCGGGAATCCCGCGCTGAGCGATGTCTCGCTCGACATCTACCGCAACTGCGTGACGGCGTTCATCGGGCCCTCCGGCTGCGGCAAGAGCACGTTCATCCGCTGCTTCAACCACATGAACGCGCTCATCCCGGGCGCGACGATCGACGGCACGATCATGTATCACGACCAGGATCTCTACGGCCCCGAGGTCGACGCGGTCGAGGTGCGCAAGCGGATCGGCATGGTCTTCCAGAAGCCGAACCCCTTTCCGAAGACGATCTACGACAACATCGCCTTCGGGCCGCGCGTGCTCGGTCTGAACGACAACCTCTCCGAGCGGGTCGAGCGTGCGCTGCAGCAGGCGGCGCTCTGGGACGAGGTCAAGGATCGCTTGAAGGCGAGCGCGCTCAGCCTCTCGGGCGGCCAGCAGCAGCGCCTCTGCATCGCCCGCTGCCTCGCGGTCGAGCCCGACGTGATCCTGATGGACGAGCCGGCCTCGGCCCTCGACCCGATCGCGACGACGCGGATCGAGGATCTGATGCACGAGCTGAAGCAGGAGTACACGATCGTCGTCGTCACCCACAACATGCAGCAGGCCGCCCGCGTGGCCGACATGACTGCGTTCTTCAGCGTCAATCAGGGTGCCGAGGGCCAGCGCACGGGCATCCTCGTCGAGTATGACGCGACCCAGAAGATCTTTACCCAGCCGGCCGACAAGCGGACCGAGGACTACGTGACGGGGCGGTTCGGATGAGGCTCGTCCTGCAGGAGGAGCTGGACACGCTCCAGGCGACGCTGCACGAGGAGGGAGAGCTCGTCCTCCGCGCCCTGCGCGGTGCGATCAACGCGCTCGAGCAGCGCGATCCCGAGCTCGCCGACGAGGTGATCGCCTTCGACGACGAGGTCGATCGTCAGTACCTCGCGATTCAGGCCGGGGTCGAGTCGCTGCTCGCGCGGCAGACGCCCGTCGCAGCCGACCTGCGGCTCGTGCTCGCGCTCCTGCACAACAACCTGCACCTCGAGCGGATGGCCGACTACTGCGTCACGATCGCGAAGCTGACGAAGCTCGTCTACGACGTCTCCCCGGACCCGCGCTTGATGGCCGGCTTCGAGGAGATGGGCTCGCGCGCCGAGGAGATGATCCGCGTGTCGCTCGACTCCTTCGCCGACCGCGACGTCGCGGTCGCGACGAGCCTCGTCGACCTCGACGAGCTGATCGACCGCGCGAACCGGCGGATCGTCCAGCACGTTCTCGCGCTCGGCAGCAACCTCGCGCTGCGCGAGTGGGGCCTGCGGATGATCATCGTCTCGCGCTGCCTCGAGCGGATCGGCGACCACGCAGTCGACATCGGCGAGCAGACCGCGTATCTCGTCACCGGCGAGTTCCGCGAGTTCACCGACGCCTCGCACCGCGCGAGCTGAGCCGGCCGGCGGGCTCGAGGTGAAGGGATCGCTCGAGCGCGAGCTGAAGCTCCAGGTCCCGGCCGGCTTCGCGCTTCCCGCTCTCGGCGGCGAGCCGCTGGCGCCGCGCGTGCTCGACTCGACCTACTTCGACACCCCGGACTTCCGGCTCGCGCGCGCCCGCGTGACGCTGCGGCACCGTGTCGAGAACGGGCGCGGCGCCTGGCAGCTCAAGCTGCCGCACGAGCGCGGCCGGCTGGAGCTCGAGCAGCGCGGCGGCCCCGCACGTCCCCCGGCGCAGCTGCGCAGCCTGCTCGCGGCGCTGACCCGGCACGGCGAGCTCGAGTCGGTCGCGCACCTGCGCACGCACCGCAGCGGGGTGCTCGTGACGAGCGGCGAGGGGCGACCGCTCGCGGAGGTCGTGCTCGACTCGGTGGCGCTCGTCGAGGGCGGCGAGGATCTCGCCCAGCCCTTCGAGGAGGTCGAGATCGAGCTCGTCGAGGGCGACGATCGCGTGCTCGGGCGCATGGAGAAGGTGCTGCGTCGAGCCGGCGCAGGCGATCCCGAGCACCGGCCGAAGCTCGTGCGCGCGCTCGGGCTCCAGCTGGCCGAGAGCCCCAGCCCCGACACCTCGACGGCGGGCGGGGCGCTCCAGGCGATGTTCGTGCTCCAGCTCCGGCGGATGCTCGCGCACGATCCCGGCACGCGACTCGGGCGCGATCCGGAAGATCTGCATCAGCTGCGCGTGGCGACCCGGCGACTGCGGGCGTTCCTGCGAGCGGGACGGCCCGTGCTGGCGCCCGAGTGGGCCGAGGAGCTGCGCGCCGAGCTGGGCTGGCTCGGAGACGCGCTCGGGCCCGTGCGCGACCTCGACGTCTTGATCGCCCATCTCCTCGAGGAAGCGGAGGTGCTCGGCTCGCCCGAGCGGGAGTCCCTGCAGGCGCTCTTCGAGCGCCTCGAGGCCGAGCGCGACCGTGCGCGCACCCAGCTGCTCGCGGCGCTCCGCAGCGAGCGCTACTTCGCGCTGCTCGATCGCCTGGAGGCGGCTGCGGAGGCCCTCCCGCTCACGGACGCGGACGTATCCCTCGGCGAGATCTGGCACGCGGAGTTCGTGCGGTTGCGCAAGGCGGTGAACCGTCTCGAGGCCGAGCCGGCCGACGAGGCGCTCCACGAGGTGCGGATCAGGGTCAAGCGCGCTCGCTACGCCACCGAGCTGGCGGAGCCCGTCCTCGGCAGCCACGCGGGGGAGCTGATCTCGGCGGCGAAGCGCCTCCAGGACGGGCTCGGCGCCCACCAGGACGCGGTCGTGGCCGAGGAGCGGATCCGCGACCTGCTCCGAGGCTCGCGGGCCACGAGCGCGCACTTCGCGGCGGGACGGCTCGTCGAGCGCGAGCGAGCGCGGCGCGAGGAGGCCCGCGCCGGCTTCCAGAAGGCGTGGAAGCGGCTGGATCGCCTCGGGCGCCGCACGGCCAAGGCGCGATGAGCCGCCGGCTCCTGCTCGTCCGGCACGCGCAGGCCGGAAAGAGTGCGAGCTGGGCCGGGGATGACAGCCTTCGCCCGCTCGACGAGCGCGGCCGCCGCCAGGCGCTCGGCCTGGTCGACGCGCTCTCGCGCTTCGAGGTCGAGCGGATCCTGTCGAGCCCGGCTCGCCGCTGCCTCCAGACGGTTGAGCCGCTCGCGGCAGCTCGCGGCCTCGACGTGGAGGTGCGGCCGGAGCTGGGCGAGGAGCTGCAGGCGACCGAGGGCGCGGAGCTCGCCACTCGCCACGCGGGGCAGCCGGTCGTCCTCTGCACCCACGGCGGCTTTCAGCACGACCTGCTCGGTGTCGCGGCCGAGGATCTGCGCTACCCGAAGGGCGGGACGCTCGTGCTCGCGGGCGACCTCGCGGTCGAGGACGTCATCCCGCCGCCGGCGTAGCCTCGGGCGGGGCCCTCAGACCGCGGCCAGCGTGCGCTCCTCGAGCAGCGCGAGCGCCGCTCCCTCCCGCAGACCTCCCTGTGCGAGCTCGAGCGGCACGCCGAGCCGCCTCGTGAGCGCCTGGAGGATGATCGCGCCGGCCGGGAGGACGCGCGCTCGCTCGTCGTCCATGCCGTACGCCTTCGCGAGCTTCGCCGAGCGACGCGCAGTCGACAGTCGCAGCGCAGCGGCGAGTGCCTCTTCGCCGAGACTCGGTCCCACGAGCTTGGCGAGTCCTCGTGCGCTGCCGCCGACGACGAGGGCCGCGAGCGGTGCCTCCGGAGGCTCGAGCTCGGCCAGACACCCGTCGGCGTGGGCGCGCGCGGCCCGGATCTCCCTCCTGTCGGGAGGATCGCTCTTCAGGATGGCCGCCGTCAGCCTGAGCGAGCCGAGGTCGACCGACCGGTTCCAGTGAGGGAGTCCGGGTGGGCGTCCGATCGCCACCTCGGTCGACCCGCCGCCTACGTCGCAAACCGCAAGGATCTCGGGCAGCGAGGTGAGGCCCTCGACGGCGCCGCGGTAGGCGAGCATCCCCTCCTCCTCGGCCGACAGCGCACGCACGGTCGCGCCCGTCGCACGGACGAGTGCCTCGACGAGCGCCCCCCCGTTCTTCGCCTGGCGCGCCGGCGCGGTGACGATCACCTCGACTCGCTCCGCGCCGAGCTTGCGGGCGAGGCGGGCATAGCGCCGCGCGGTCCTCGCCACCTCGTCGAGCTTGCGCTCGGTGAGCGACCCCCGGCGCAGGATCTCCGCGCCGAGTGCGAGGTAGGCGCGCTCCTGGCGCACAGCGGTGAGCCCTACGGGCGAAGGGGCGGCCACGAGCAGGCGTGCCGTGTTCGAGCCCACGTCGATCACCGCCACGCGCACGGCGGAAATAGTGGCTGAGGCATCGGCGGACGCGGGGCGGCGCAGCCTGTGGACGAGGGCTCTAGCCCGCACGGGTGGCGTACCCGGCCTGCCGCCGCTCGCGCGCCCGGGCCCGGCGCATCAGCACCCGCTGCGCGCTCCGTCCGCGCTTGCCCTGCGCGGGGGCCAGGCGCGCCCACGAGCCGTCGGGCAGCAGGTCCCACGCCCCGTCGTCGTCGGCGAGGAGCGCGTCGAAGGCTGCCGCGATCTCACCCTGCGCACGCGCCTGCTCGACCGGTACGACGATCTCGATCCGATGGTCGAGGTTCCGGGGCATCAGGTCCGCGCTGCCCATGTAGACCCGGGTCTCGTCGCCGGCCCGGAAGCTGAAGATGCGGCTGTGCTCGAGGAACCGGCCGAGGACGCTGCGGACGCGGATGTTCTCGCTCAGGCCCGGCACGCCCGGCCGCAGTGCGCAGATGCTGCGGGCCACGACCTCGACCTGCGTGCCCGCCTGCGAGGCGGCGTAGAGCTCGTCGATCAGCGCCGGGTCGGTGAGGGCGTTGACCTTGATGCGAATCCGGCCGGAGTCGCCTGCACGCGCCGCTCCTCGGATCTCCTCGATCAGGCGGTCGCGCAGCTCGAACGGCGCGATGAGGAGCTTGCGAAAGCGCTGCGGGCGACCGAAGCCGGTGATGTAGTTGAAGAGGTCCGCGACGTCGGCGGCGATGTCCTGGTCAGCCGTGAAGAGGCCGAGATCCTCGTAGGCGCGCGCCGTCAGCGCGTGATAGTTGCCGGTGCCGACATGGACGTACCGGCGCAGGTGGTCGCCCTCCCGGCGGACGACGAGCGTCATCTTCGCGTGGATCTTCAGGTTCGGGAAGCCGTAGACCACGTGTACGCCTGCCTGCTCGAGCGCGCGCGACCACTCGATGTTCCGCCGCTCGTCGAAGCGCGCCTTGAGCTCGACGAGGCAGACGGTCTGCTTGCCGGCCGCGGCGGCCTCGATCAGGGCGGGTACGAGCGGCGAGTCGTCGCTCGTGCGGTACACGGCGGTCTTGATCCCGATCACGTCCGGATCCTTCGAGGCTCGCTTGACGAAGGCCTCGAAGCTCGTCGCGAAGGACTCGTAGGGGTGGTGCACCAGGATGTCGCCGCGTCCGATCTCCGCGAGGACGTCTCCGCTGCCGGTGGGGGTAGCGCAGAGCCGCGCCTGCGTCACGGGCGCCCAGGGCTCGAACTTCAGCTCCGGCCGGTCGAGCGCGGCGATCTGCATCGCGTCGGCGAGATCGAGCGGCCCCTGCGGCCGGTAGACCTGGTCGTCGACCACGCTCACGCCGTCCCTCACGCGCGCGAGCATCTCGTTCGACATCGCGGCGCTCACCTCGAGCCGGACGACCTCGCCGAAGCGTCTGCGACCGAGCTCCACGCGCACCGCCTCGAGCAGGTCGTCCGCCTCGTCGGACACCTCGAGATCCGCGTCTCGCGTGACGCGGAAGGCAGCTCGCTCGACCACCTCCATCCCCGGGAAGAGTGAGTCCAGGAAGTGCGCGATCACGCGCTCGAGCGGTATCAGCAGTCCCCGCTCGCCCACCGCGACGAAGCGGGGGAGGGCCTCCGGTGCCTTGACCCGCCCGAAGCGCTCCTCACCGGTGATCGGGTCGCGCGCGAGCACGCCCAGGCTGAGCGAGAGCGGCGAGATGAACGGGAAGGGCTGACCCGGCCCGACTCCGAGCGGCGTCAGCACGGGGAAGACCTCGTGCTCGAAGCGGCGCTCGAGCTCCTCGAGCTCCTCCGCGGAGCAGTCCTCGACGTGGCCCACGAGGATCCCGGACTCCGCGAGCGCGGGAGCGAGCTCGCGGCTCCAGAGCCGCGATTGCAGGGCGGTCAGCTCGAGCACGCGTTCCCGGATCGCGTGCAGCGCCTCGCTCGGGCTGAGGCCGTCCGGCGAGCGGACCGACACGCCGGAGGCGTCCTG
>JACCZA010000287.1 GCA_013696185.1 Actinomycetota bacterium | reverse complement strand
GGGCGGGTCGTGGTCGAGCCGGGCGGCAACGCGCAGCTCGCGGCAGCGGCGGTCGAGGCCTACGTCGGCCGGCGCGTGGCGGTCGAGGAGACGAGGCCGCCGGGCCGGCTCGAGCGTCGCGGCCGCGAGCTCTGGGACGGCGCCCACAATCCGGACGGTGTCCGCTATCTGCTCGGACGCCTCGACGAGGAGATCGACGTCGTGGTCGCCTCGATCCTCGCCGACAAGGACGCCGAGGCGATGCTCGAGTCGCTCGCCCAGGTCGCCGACACGCTCGTGGCGACGAGCTCGACGAGCTCGAGGGCGCTGCCGGCCGAGACGCTCGCAGCCCGGGCGCGGCGGTTCTTCGGGCGCGTCGAGGCGATCGGCGATCCCGTCGCGGCCCTCGACCGCGCGCGCGAGCTGGCGGAGGGGACGATCCTCGTCACGGGCTCGCACTACCTGCTCGCCGATCTGCACGCGCGACAGGAACAGGGCGTACGATGACGAAGGCCGGGGAACGGTTGGGCATCTTCGCCTTCGCCGCGGCGGTCGTCGGGGTGATCGTGGGGGTGGCCTTCGCCGCGGGATACGTGCTAGGGAGGCTGCTGTTGTGACGAGACTGCTGGCTCAGACGACGACCACGACCGGCGACGACAGCCTGTTCGGGGGGGTCAACGACTTCTTCGAGTCGGGCACCTGGCTCGTCATCCGCAACATGAGCCTCTTCTTCGTCGCCGTCTTCTGGCTCGCGACTGCCTTCTGGGTCTACAAGGACGCCCGCCGTCGGATCGACGATCCGTGGCTCGTCGCGATGGCCACCGTGCTCGGCCTGATCCCGCCCTTCCTCGGCCCGATCATCTACATGTTCTTCCGCCCGCCGGAGTACCTCGACGACGTGCACGAGCGCGACCTCGAGATCAAGGCGATGGAGGAGCGGCTGTCCCAGGGGGAGCTCCAGTGCCCCGTCTGCCGGGCCGACGTCGAGCCGCAATTCCTCGTCTGCCCCGTCTGCACGACGAAGCTGAAGCAGGCGTGCACGAGCTGCAAGGCGCCGCTCGACGCCGTCTGGCAGATCTGCCCCTACTGCGAGACGCCGGTCGACACGCCGACGATCGTGCAGGAGCTCGACCAGTGGCAGATCGCCGAGCCGCGGCGACGGCGACAGCGCAGCGAGTAAGCGATGGCGCTCGAGCGGACGCTCGTCCTGATCAAGCCCGACGCCGTCCGGCGGCAGCTCGCCGGCGAGATCCTCGGCCGCTTCGAGCGCAGGGGCCTCGAGCTCCGGGCGGCGAAGCTGCTCACGGTCGACCGCGAGCTCGCGGAGGAGCACTACGCCGAGCACGCCGAGAAGCCGTTCTTCGGCGAGCTCGTCGAGTTCATCACCTCGTCACCGACGCTCGCGCTCGCGCTCGAGGGCGAGTCCGCGATCTCCGTCGTCCGCACCACCATGGGCTCGACGAACCCCTCGCAGTCCGCACCGGGAACGATCCGCGGCGACCTCGCCCTTGCGATGCCGGACAACCTCGTGCACGGCTCCGACTCACCGGGGTCCGCCAGGCGGGAGCTCGGGCTCTGGTTCGCCGCCGATGAGCTCGCCTGACCTCAGCGAGCACGCGCGCCGCAACCGGCGCCACTGGGACGAGACGGCCGACGACTACCAGGCACGCCATGCGAGCTTCATCGGGCGGCCGGAGCCCCGCTGGGGCATCTGGCAGCTGCCCGAGGAGGAGCTCGACATCCTCGGAGAGGTCGCCGGCAAGGACGTGCTCGAGCTCGGCTGCGGCGCCGCACAGTGGTCGATCCTGCTCGCCGGGCGTGGCGCCCGTCCCGTCGGCCTCGACAACTCCGAGCGCCAGCTCGAGCACGCGCGGAGGCTGATGGCGCAGGCGGGCGTCGAGTTTCCGCTCGTGCACGCGAGCGCCGAGTCGGTGCCGCTTCCCGACGCCGGCTTCGACGTCGTCTTCTGCGACCACGGCGCGATCGGCTGGGCCGATCCCTACCGGACGGTGCCCGAGGCCTCGCGCCTGCTCCGCCCGGGCGGCCTGCTCGCGTTCAGCATCACGAGCCCGATCGCCTCGCTCTGCTTCAGCCTGACGACCGACCTGATCGAGCCGACCCTGCACCGGCCGTACTTCGGGCTCCATCGACTCGAGGACGACGAGACGGTCAACTTCCAGCTGCCCTACGGCGAGTGGGTGCGTCTCCTCCGTCGGAGCGGTCTCGAGCTCGAGGATCTCGTCGAGCCCCGGCCGCCGGCCGGTGCCCGGTCGACCTACTGGGAGGAGAGCGAGCTGCCGTGGGCCCGCGACTGGCCGTCGGAGTGCATCTGGAAGGCGCGCAAGCGCGTCTCGTGAGCGCCCCGCCCGCGCCGCCGCTCCTGCTCGCCTCCACCTCCCCGCAGCGACGCGCGATCCTCGAGCAGCTCGGCCTGCCCTTCGACGTCGTCCCGCCGCGCTACGACGAAGGGGCGGCCGTCGTCGGCAGCCCGCTCGACCTGGTGCGGCAGCACGCCCGGGGGAAGGCGGAGTCGCTGAGCTCGGGCGCCGCGGGCCGTCCCGTCCTCGGGGTCGACACCGCCGTGGTGCTCGACGGAGCCGTGTACGGCAAGCCGGAGCACGCCGGCGCGGCCGAGCGAATGCTCGAGGCCCTCTCCGGGCGCACGCACGAGGTCGTCAGCGGTCTCTGCCTCGTCACGCCCGGCTGGACCGAGCTCGTTCACGAGACGACGCGCGTCACCTTCCGCCCCCTGACGCCGCGCGAGCTCGGGCTCTACGTCGCCTCGGGAGAGTGGGAGGGACGGGCCGGCGCCTACGCGATCCAAGGCCTCGGCGCGGCACTCGTGGAGCGGATCGAGGGCGACTACCTGAACGTCGTCGGTCTTCCGGCCGCGCTCCTCGTGCGCCTCCTGGCCGAGCGCTTCGGAGGGGTCTACGGCTTCGGGTGAGACGCCTCGCCCCGGCGGTTTGCAGGCGTTTCCGAGCCCGCCTTGTAGACTGCGGCCCTCCGATGGGCCTCTTCAACTCGATGACGGGCTTCGGCGGGCGCGACATGGCCGTCGACCTCGGCACCGCCAACACGCTCGTCTACGTGCGCGGGCGGGGGATCGTCCTCTCCGAGCCGTCCGTCGTGGCGATCGACCAGCGCACCGGCGAGGTGCACGCCGTCGGCGTCGAGGCCAAGCGGATGCTCGGGCGCACGCCGGGCTCCATCTCCGCGATCCGCCCGCTCAAGGACGGCGTGATCGCCGACTTCGACGTGACGGAGCAGATGCTCCGCCACTTCATCCAGAAGGTGCACCAGTACCGCTTCGCCCACCCTCGCGTCGTCGTCTGCGTCCCGAGCGGTGTCACCGGCGTCGAGAAGCGCGCCGTCGAGGAGGCGACGCTCTCCGCGGGCGCGCGCAAGGCCTACCTGATCGAGGAGCCGATGGCCGCCGCGATCGGGGCGGGGCTGCCCGTGGCCGAGCCGACGGGGAACATGATCGTCGACATCGGCGGCGGCACGACGGAGGTCGCCGTGATCTCGCTCGGCGGCATCGTCGTCTCCCAGAGCCTGCGCGTCGGCGGCGACGAGATGGACGAGGCGATCGTGAACACGATCAAGCGCGACTACAAGCTGCTCGTCGGCCAGCAGACCGCCGAGGAGATCAAGCTCGAGGTCGGCTCGGCCTTCGATCTGCGCGAGGAGATCCACGCGGAGGTGCGGGGGCGCGACATGCTGACGGGCCTGCCGAAGACGGTGATCCTGAGCTCCGAGGAGGTGCGGCGCGCGCTCGACGAGCCGGTCACCCAGATCATCGAGGCGATCAAGTCGACGCTCGACAAGACTCCGCCCGAGCTCGCCGCCGACATCATGGATCGCGGCATCGTCCTCGCCGGCGGCGGCGCTCTCCTCTCGGGGCTCGACGAGCGGCTGCGCCGCGAGACCCAGATGCCGGTGCACCTCGCGGAGTCGCCGCTCACCTGCGTCGCGGTCGGCTCGGGGCGCAGCCTCGAGGAGTTCGAGGCGATCCACCGCAGCAGCGCGAACTCGCGCGGCCGCAGCCGCAACGGCCGCCGTTACTGACGCTTCCCGCCCCGGTCTCGGCCGATTAGGCGCCAGGGGGGATCTCGTCTAACCTCCCTGGCTCGTGCAACGACACCGGACCGTACGGGTGGCGGTCCTGGGCTCGTCCGTCCAGCGTTCCGCCGCTCAGAAGCACTCCTCGCGCACTGGCACCGCTCTCCGGCGGCGCATCGCGGTGTGCACCATGGTGCTGCTCGCGCTCGTGCTCGTGACGATCTCGTTCCGGGAGTCGGAGTCGGGCGGGCTGCACAGTGCCCAGGATGCGGGCGCGACCGTGCTCCACCCGTTCCAGGTCGGGATCGAGCGCGTCGTGCGCCCCTTTCGCGATCTCGCCGGCTACGTCGACGGCCTGATCGCCGCCAAGGCCGAGAACGCGCGGCTGCGCCGTGATCTGGCCGTCGCGCAGCAGGAGGCGATCCAGAACCGCACCGCCTTCGAGCAGAACCGGGCCCTGCGGGCGATCACCAAGTACCACGCTCCGCCGAGCTATCCGGACGACTACGCCCCGGTGCCCGCGGCGATCTCCGCCTACTCGGCCGCGCAGTTCGAGCAGCAGGTGGTCGTGGCTGCCGGCAAGAACGCCGGCGTGCGGCGCGACGACCCGGTGCTCGACCAGAGCGGCTACCTGGTCGGGCGGATCACCCGCGTCAGCTCGCGCAGCGCGAGGGTGGCGCTGCTCACCGACGAGTCGAGCGCGGTCTCGGCGCAGGCTCTGCGCCGCGACGCCCGCGGGCTCGTCAGGCCCGGCCGCGCAGGCACCGGCGCCCTCCTGCTCGACTACGTGCGCAAGAGCTCGGAGCTGCGGACGGGCGACCGGATCGTCACGGCCGGCTCCCAGCGGGGGCAGCTTCCCTCGGACTATCCGCGCGGCATCCCGATCGGCCGCGTCACGGACGTGAGCCAGAGCGACACCGATCTCTACAAGACGGTGCAGGTCGAGCCCTTCGCCGACGTCGACTCGCTCGAGAGCGTGATCGTGCTCGTCACCCGCAGGGGGAAGCGCTGAGCGCCGTCGGCGACGCGGTCAAGGGCGCGCTGCTCGTCTTCGTCGCGGCCCTGCTCCAGGTCACGCTCTTCGCTTCCCTCGAGCTCGCGGGAGGAACGCTCGATCTCCTGCTGGTCGTGCTCGTCGCGATCGCGCTCCTGCGCGGCGCGGTGATCGGCGCGGCCGCCGCCTTCTTCGCAGGTCTCCTGGTCGACACGGCCACGCTCGGCACCCTGGGGGTTTCCTCGCTCCTGCTCACGATCGTCGCCTACTGGGTGGGCCGCTACGGGGAGACGACGGGGCGCGACCGGACGCACGCGCCGCTCCTCTCCGTCGTGGCCGCGACCGTCGCGTTCACGCTCGGCGCCTTCGGGCTCCACGTCATGCTCGGGGACGGCGTCTCGGCCCGGCTCGTCTTCTTCGAGTCGCTCCTGCCGGCGGTGCTCCTGAACACGCTCGCCGCGACTCCCGTCTTCGCGCTCACGAGCCGCCTGCTCGGCCGCGAGGACGGTGCCCGTGCCCCCCGGGGGGTGAAGCTCGCTGGCTAGCGCGCGCTTCCCCCGGCCGCCGCGGCAGTTCCTGCCGCCGGACCCCCGCGTGACCGAGCCGTACCGGCTGACGCCGCAGCTCGCGCTCCGCGTGGCGATCCTCGGCGGGATCGTGCTCGCGACCTTCGCCGTCCTGTTCCTGCGCCTGTGGGCGCTGCAGATCCTCTCCGGTACGCAGTACCTGCGGACGGCGCAGAACAACCAGCTGCGCGCCCTGCGGCTGCAGGCGGCGCGCGGTGCGATCCTGGACCGCAACGGCCGGGTGCTCGTGCGCAACACCGCCGGTCTCTCCGTGCAGATCTGGCCGGCCGACCTGCCGAAGGATCGAGCTGTGCGCGCCCGCATGCTGCGGCGCCTCGCCTTCGTGATCAAGGTGCCCTACGCGCGGCTCCAGCGTGAGATCGCGGCGCGCTCGGACGATCCGCTCACGCCTCTGACCGTCAAGCGCGGCATCCACGACGACCAGCTCTACCACCTCGAGGAGAAGAAGGAAGCGTTCCCGGGGGTCGTCGTCGCGCAGTCCTATCTCCGCGAGTATCCGTACCGGGCTCTCGCCGCCCAGCTGGTCGGCCACGTGGGGGAGGCCTCGCAGGAGGAGCTCGACGGCAATCCGGAGCTGCGCCTCGGGGACGAGGTGGGCAAGGCGGGGATCGAGTCGGCCTACGACGGGTTCCTGCGCGGTGAGGCCGGCAGCGCGCGATTGCGCGTCGACTCGCTCGGCCGCCCGCGCGGGGAGCCCGAGCTGAGCGACATCCCGGTCGGCGGCCGCGCGCTGCGGCTCACGATCGACGTGCGGCTGCAGCGTGCCGCCGAGCAGGCCCTCCGCTACGGCATCCGGCTCGCGAAGGGCAACGAGGCGTGGAACGCGAACGGCGGCGCGCTCGTCGCACTCGACCCGCGGGACGGCGCTGTCCTGGCCCTCGCCTCGAACCCGACCTACAAGCCGAGCCTCTTCGTCGGCAAGCCCGACCTCGAGAAGCTCGCGCCCTTCCTCGACGAGGGGCGTGCCGCGAAGGAGAACTTCCCATCGCTGAACCGCGCGATCGAGGGGCGCTATCCGCCCGGCTCGACCTTCAAGCCGGTGACGGCGCTCGCCGCGATGGAGGAGCACCTCGTCTCGCCGTACGCCTCGCTCGACTGCACCCCGAGCTACGAGTCGCACGGCCAGACCTTCGACAACTGGACGCCGAACTACGACCAGCCGATGTCGCTTCCGACCGCGCTCGCCACCTCGTGCGACACCTACTTCTACCAACTCGGCGAGGCGTTCTACGACCTCCCGCCCGAGCGCGGCCAGCCCCTGCAGCTCTGGGCAGGACGGCTCGGCTTCGGCAAGACGACCGGCCTCGACGTCGGCGCGGAGGCGCCGGGGCTCCTGCCGACGATCGACTGGCGGAGGCGCTACTTCACCAGGGAGCGCTATCCGAGGACGTGGGAGCAGGAGCGCCTGTGGAAGCCCGGCGACTCGATCCAGCTCGCCATCGGGCAGAAGGACATCCAGGTGACGCCGCTCCAGATGGCCCGCTTCTACGCGCTGGTCGCGAACGGCGGCAAGCTCGTGACGCCGCACGTGGTCGATCGAGCCGAGCAGCCGATGCGGAACGGACGCCGTCCGATCGTCCTGCAGCGGTTCACCCCGCCGGCGCCCCAGCCGGTCGACGTCGACCCGGGCGCGCTCGCGGCGGTCCGTGAGGGCCTCCTGCTCGCGACCCACGCCGGGTTCGGCACCTCGAGCGGCGTGTTCGGCAGCTTCCCCGTCTCGATCGCGGGCAAGACCGGGACGGCGGAGAAGGCGGTGAACGGCAGGCTCGAGGATCAGTCCTGGTGGTGCGGCTACGGCCCGACCGACCGGACCGCCGAGATCGTCGTCTGCGCCCTGATCGAGAACGGAGGGCACGGCGGCAGCGCCGCGGCTCCCGCGGCGCTCAAGGTCTTCGAGCAGTACTTCGGCAGGCGGGGCACCTTCGTCGCCCCGACGGAGACCGATTGATGCTCGACTACGCGGGCACGGGTGCGGCGGCCAGGCGCACGGGCATCCGCCGGTCGCGCAGCGAGGAGGCGACGTCCCTCGTCCGACAGATCGACTGGGTGCTGATGGGTGCTGTCGCCGCACTCGTCGCCTACGGGCTGTGGGCGATCGCGGGCATCACACGTGAGGACGTGGACGGCGATCCGAGCTACTTCGTCGTCCGCCAAGGCGTCTTCGCGGCGCTCGGCACGGCCGGAATGCTCGTCGCAGTCCTCGTCGACCCGAGCCTGTACCGGCGCTTCAGCCGGGCGATCTACGTGTGCACGGTCGGGATCATGGGGCTCGTCTTCGTCGCGGGCTCCGTGACGCGCGGCTCGCGCCGCTGGCTCGATGTCGGCTTCACGCAGTTCCAGCCGTCCGAGTTCGGCAAGCTCCTGTTCGTGCTCGCGCTCGCGGGCTTCCTCGCGGACCGGCGGAGGCGGACGGGGGAGACCGCGACGATCCTGCGGGCGGTCGGCCTCGCGCTCGTGCCGATCGTCCTCGTCTTCCTGCAGCCGGACTTCGGCACCGCGCTCGTCTACGCGGCGGCGCTCGGCGCTGTCCTGTTCGTCGCGGGGGCACGCTGGCTGCACGTGGCCGCGCTCGCCGCGCTCGCGGCTCTGGCGGCGCTCGCGCTCCTGTGGCTGCTGCCGGCTTTCGGCATCGAGGTGCTGAAGCCCTACCAGTCGGCGCGCCTGACGGCGTTCACCGCGCCCGACAGCGATCCGAGCGACACGACCTACAACCTCAACCAGTCGAAGCTCGCCGTCGGCGCAGGCGGCCTGCGCGGCCGGGGCGTCGAGGGCTCGACGCAGACCAACCTCGGCCTGCTGCCCGAGCACCGCACCGACTTCGCCTTCGCCTCTCTCGCCGAGCAGCGCGGCTTCGTCGGCGCCTCGATCCTGCTCTGCCTCTACCTGCTCGTGCTCTGGCGCGGCGTGAGGATCATCCCGACGGCGGGCGACGCCTTCTCCGCGATCGCGGCCGGCGGGATCGTGGTCGCCCTCCTCTTCCAGGTCTTCGTCAACGTCGGCATGACGATGGGGATCGCGCCCATCACCGGGATCCCGCTGCCGTTCGTCAGCGTCGGCGGCTCGTCGATGATCGCCAATCTGGTCACGATCGGCGTGCTGCAGGCGATCCAGATCCGCAGCCGCGGCGTTCCCCGGCGCCCGTGAAGGCGAACCCCCTCGCCGTCTGGAGCATGTTCAGGGAGCTGAAGGCGGGCGCGGGCACGCTCGGGCCGCTCGCGATCGCGGGCAGCGCGACCGAGCCGACCGAGGCGCTACGGCGCGAGCTGACTCGCGGAGGCGATGTGACGGCCGTGCGAGCCGGCGATCCGGCGGGGGCCGCTGCGCTGCTCTACGTGCTCTCGGGGCCGCCCGCGGCGGAGGACGAGCGCGCCCTCCGTCGCGCCAGGAAGCAGGACGTGCCGGTCGTCGGCGTCCTCGTGGGCCGCGAGGCTCCGGACGCTCTACCGCCGGCGCTCGCCGACGAGGTCGTCCGTGTTGCGGACTCCGCCACGGTTCCCCTCGACGAGGTCGGCCGAGTGGTCGCACGCCTCGTCGGCGAGGAGTCGAGCGAGCTCGCTGCCCGGCTGCCGGCACTCCGCCGCGGCATCTGCGACGGCCTGATCTCGAGCTTCTCGCGCAAGAACGGCCTCGTGGGCGCGGCGGTCTTCGTGCCTGGAGCCGATCTGCCGGTGCTGACGCTGAACCAGGTCCGGCTGGTGCTGAGGATCGGCGCGGCGCACGGCATCGAGATCGACCGCGATCGCCTGCCCGAGATCCTGGCGGTGGTCGGCGGCGGCTTCGCCCTGCGCACGGCAGCCCGGGAGGCACTCGGCGCGATCCCGCTCGCGGGGTGGGCGGTCAAGGGCGTGCTCGCCTACGCGGGCACGAAGGCGCTCGGCGAGGCTGCGACCCGCTACTTCGCGGCGCAGGCCCGGGGCGCCGCAGCGCGAGCGTCCGGGCCGACGGGCCCCACGTAGGGCCTGCGCCGTCCGACTCGGGACCTACCCTGCGCGCCATCGATCCAGGGGAGGTGGCGCGTGGATTGCGAAGAGGAGGCCTTCGAGCTGCTGCTGATCGAGGAGGCCGACGCGTGGTTCGAGTACCTCGAGTCGATCACGGAGGTGTCCGAGCTGCGCTACCACGAGGTCGAGCCCTGGGCCTGGAGCCGCCTCGACCAGCGCCTCCTCGGCATCCGCTCCCGGCGGGCGCGGCTGGAGGCGACGGCCGTTTGACACCCGGCGCGTGCGGCAGCCGGGACCGCCCCTGCTACCGTGTCGAGAGGTATGAACCCTCATATCGACAGCCCATGCAGCGCACGGAGCGCCCCGGATTGCCGGGCGGCGCCCACGCGCGCGCCAACGAAGGAGTTTTCGCTTGCTCTCGTTCCTCCGAAAGAAGCTCAAGAACGTCGAAGCCCCGCATGAGACGCCGGAGCCCGCACCTCCGGTAGCGCCACCCACGGTCGCCACACCCGACGAGCCGTCTCGGCCCGTCGGGGAGGAGGCGGCGAAGCCCAAGCGGCGCCGTGGCAGTCGCGGCGGCCGAGGCCGGCGCAAGCCGGCGGGCGAGACCGCTGCTGCCGCCGCCCCGGCGAAGCCCAAGCCGCCGGTCGAGAAGCCCGACAGACCGGCGAAGCCCGAGCGTAGGCCCGACTCCGGCGATCGTCGCTCGACCGGCAAGCAGCGCTCGAGCCGTCGTCGCATCGAGCCGCGGCGGGCGCCGCTGCCGGCGGCCAAGCGCGAGCTCCTCGTCTCCGTCGACGTCAGCGAGCAGCGGGTCGCCGTGTTCGAGGACGAGCGCGTCGCCGAGGTCTACCTCGAGCGGCCCGAGCGGCGCTCGATCGCGGGCAACATCTACCTCGGCACCGTCGACAACGTGCTGCCGGGGATGGAGGCCGCGTTCGTCGAGATCGGGCTCGAGAAGAACGGCTTCCTCTACGTCGACGAGATCGTCGTGCCGGAGCTCGAGGGCAAGCGCCACGGCAAGCGGATCCAGGATCTGCTGAGCCGCAATCAGACGCTCCTCGTCCAGGCCGTCAAGGACCCGATGAAGACGAAGGGCGCAAGGCTCACGACCGAGATCTCCCTGCCCGGGCGGTTCGTCGTCTTCGTCCCGAACGGCGAGGGGCTCGGCGTGTCGCGGCGGCTGCCCGACGAGGAGCGCATCCGCTTGAGAGACGTGCTCAAGGCCCTCGATGTCCCGAGCGGCGGGGTGATCGTCCGCACGGCGGCGGAAGGCGCCTCGGCGGAGGACATCGAGCGCGACCTCGTCTTCCTGCAGCGGCTCTGGAAGACGGTTACGGCCCGCGCCGCCGAGCTGAGCGCGCCTGCCCTCGTCTACCAGGAGGCCGAGCTGCCGCTCCGCGTCGTCCGCGACCTCTTCACCGGCGACTTCGAGCGGGCGCTGATCGACCACGAGCTCACGTTCAAGCGGGTGGTCGGCTACCTCAAGAAGACCTCGCCGCACATGGTCGAGCGCGTCGTCCGCCATCGCGAT
The DNA here is from genome assembly GCA_013696185.1 of Actinomycetota bacterium. Classification (GTDB taxonomy): domain Bacteria; phylum Actinomycetota; class Thermoleophilia; order Gaiellales; family Gaiellaceae; genus JACCZA01. Next base: position 8,171 of record JACCZA010000287.1, on the reverse strand, counting down.
CGCACACCGCTGTTCGAGAGCTTCGGCGTTGACGCCGAGCTCCGCTCCACCCTCTCCCGGCGCGTCGACCTGCCCTCGGGCGGCTACCTCGTCTTCGACTACGCCGAGGCGTTCACGGTGATCGACGTCAACACCGGCCGCTTCGTCGGCTCGCGCTCGAAGAACTCCGGCGCGCGACTCGAGGACACGATCACGAAGAACAACCTCGAGGCGGTCAAGGAGGTCGTCCGCCAGCTCCGGCTGCGGGACATCGGCGGGATCATCGTGATCGACTTCATCGACATGGCCAGCCCGAAGAACCGGGCAGTGGTCGAGGAGGCGCTGAAGCAGGAGCTCGAGCGCGACCGCACGAAGACCTACGTCGTCGAGATCTCCCCGCTCGGGCTGGTCGAGATGACGCGCCAGAACGTGACCGACGGACCGCGCGAGATCCTCACGCGCAAGTGCCCGACCTGCGCGGGCGACGGGGTGATCCTCTCCGAGGCCTCGGCCGCCGTCGAGGCCGAGCGCAAGCTCCGCGCCCTCGCGCCGGGCGCGCGGACCCAGGCCTTCAGGGTCGAGCTCCATCCCCGCGTCGCCTCGATCCTGGTCGGTCCGGGAGCCAGGAGGCTTGCGGAGATCGAGGCGCAGACGAAGCGCCGCTTCTTCATCGAGACGGCCGCAGGCGCTCCGCTCGAGCACTTTCGCCTGCTCGACAGCGGCAAGCTCGAGGCGCTCCAGCCGAGCGCGCCCGTCACCGAGGGCGACGAGGTCGAGTTGAAGCTCGTCGAGGTCGGTCTGCACGATCCGGCCGCCGCCGTCGGCAAGGTCACGGGCTACGACATCTCGGTCGGCCATGCGGCGAGACTCGTCGGCAAGAAGGTGCGGGTGCGCATCGACCGGGTGTTCGAGGGCAGTGCCTATGCCACCTGGCTCGATGCGCCGCCGCCAGCGGCGACGCCGATCACCGCCGAGAGCGAAGCCGAGAAGCCGACCCGCCAGCCGCGCGCCCGCAAGCTCGCCGCCGAGGCGGCCACGGATGTCGTGCCGGTCGACGACGAGGCGGACGAGTTGGACGAGTTGGACGAGCCGGACGCGCTCGGTGAGGCAGCCCCGGTCGATGAGACGGCTGAGGCGCCCGGCGAGACGGGCGAGGAAGCTCCGAAGAAGCGGACGCGCCGCGGGAACCGTGGTGGGCGCGGGCGCAAGCGGAAGGTCGAAGCGGTCTCGGAGAACGGTCAGGCGATAGAGGCCGACGACGGGGCCACTGCGGCCGAGCCGGTCGACGCCGGCGAGCCGGTCGGCGAGGAAGCCGAGCTCGTCGAAGCCGGCGTCCCGCCCGAGGCCGCCGCGGCCGGGCCCCGGATCCACCTCCCCTCCGACCAGCTCGGGCGAGACGACGACGCGACCGACGGAGACGCCCCCGAGGGCGAAGGAGCCCCTGCCAAGAAGCGAACCCGGCGCGGGACGCGGGGAGGACGGGGCAGGAGGAAGACCGCGACGGAGGCGACTACCTCCGCAGACGGCGAGGCCGTGGGCGCTCTCGCGGTCGCCGACCCGAGCTCGACAGAAACAGGCGAGGCGAGTCGAGACGGCGAGGCCGAGACTGCCGCCGCGACGCTCGAGCCGGCCGCGCAGTCGGCGAGCGCCACACGGGCGAACGGCGACGGCGAGGCTTCCGGCTGGGACTACGTCCCGATGGCCGAATGGGACGACCATGTCGAAGCCGTGCGTCCCACGGACGAGGAGTCCAGCTAGACTGCACGCCGTTGCGGGCATCGGCCCGCTTTCTTTCGTCTCATGGCCTACGCGATCATCACACTGGGCGGCAAGCAGTACCGCGTGCGCGAGGGCGAGCGCCTGCTCGTCGATCGCGTCCCGCAGGAGGAGGGCCAGACCCTGACGGCCCCGACGCTCCTGCTCGGCGGCGACGGCGAGACGCAGATCGCCCCGAAGGGCGTCACGGTGACGGCGACCGTCGTGCAGCACGTCCTCGGCGAGAAGATCCGGATCGGCAAGTACCGGGCGAAGAGCGGCTACCGCCGGCACAACGGCTATCGCAGCCGGCTCTCGCAGCTCGAGATCACGTCGATCGGCAAGGCGAGGGCGTCCCGGGCGAAGAAGGCGGACAAGCCACCCGCCGAGACGGTCGAGGAGGAGACGGCGTAGATGGCGCACAAGAAGGGCCTCGGCTCCTCGCGGAACGGGCGCGACTCGAATCCGAAGATGCTCGGCGTGAAGATCTTCGCCGGCCAGGACGTGAAGTCCGGCATGATCCTCGTGCGCCAGCGAGGCTCGCGCTTTCGCCCGGGCCCGGGCGCAGGCATCGGCCGAGACGACACGATCTTCGCGAAGCGCGACGGAACCGTCGAGTTCCGCTCGAGCGGCGAGCGCCGCTTCGTCGCCGTCGTCGACTAGGCTCCGAGGCCCTCCGGCCGGCGCACCGCACGCGTCATGTTCAACGATCGCGCACGCATCCACGTCCGGGCGGGACGGGGCGGAGACGGCGGCCTCTCCTTCCGCCGCGAGAAGCACGTGCCGAAGGGCGGGCCCGACGGCGGCGACGGTGGCTCGGGGGGCGACATCGTGCTCCTCGCCGACCCTGACCTGCGCGACCTCTCGGCCTTCCGCGCCAACCAGCGCTTCCGCGGCGGGCGCGGCGAGCCCGGCGGCGGCAGTCAGCGGAACGGTGCCCGCGGCGCCACTGCGGAGGTGCGCGTCCCGGTCGGCACCCAGATCCTCGACGAGGAGGAGCGCCTGATCGCGGACCTCGCCTCGCCGGGCGCTCGCTTCGTCGCCGCACGGGGCGGATCGGCCGGCCGGGGCAACCGTCGCTTCGCGACGCCCACGCGGCGGACCCCGAGGTTCGCGGAGACGGGGCTCCCCGGCGAGGAGGCATGGCTGACCCTGCATCTGAAGCTGCTGGCCGATGCGGCGCTCGTCGGCCTGCCGAACGCCGGCAAGTCGTCGCTCCTCCGTCGCCTCTCGAACGCCACGCCGAAGGTTGCCGACTACCCCTTCACGACGCTCGCACCCGTGCTCGGGACGCTCGAGTCCCCGAGCGGCCGCCAGCTCACCGTCGCCGACGTCCCCGGTCTGATCGAAGGCGCGAGCGAAGGCGTGGGGCTCGGGCACGAGTTCCTGGCGCACCTCGAGCGGGCCCGCCTGCTCCTGCACGTGCTCGACGTCGCGGCGGAGCCAGAAGCGGCGCTCGCGACCCTGCAGGACGAGTTGCGCCGCTACGGTGCGGGTCTCGACGAGCGCCCGCAGGCGATCGTGCTGAACAAGATCGACCTCGTACCGGAGTTGCCCCGGCTCGAGCTCGGAGGTCCGCGGGTGCTCCGCGTGTTCCACGTCTCGTGCGCGACCGGAGCCGGGATCGAGGAGCTCAAGCGCACCTTGTTCTCCCTCTGCCCGCCGGCGGAGCAGCCGCCGCTCGCGCCGGACGAGGAGGGACTCGTCGAGTACCTCGTCTACCGGCCGAAGCCGCGCGTGCGCCCTGCGTACCGGATCCTCCGCACCGATCGCGGCTTCCGCGTCGTCGGACAGGCGCCGAGCGGGGAGGAGCTCGAGGCGGCCCTGCGCGCCGCAGGGGCCAAAGGCGGTGCGGCGGTCGAGCTCGGCGACGAGGTGCTCGAGCTGCGGTGATCGGGCTCTTGGGGGGCGCCTTCGACCCGCCGCACAACGGCCACCTGGCCCTCGCACGCACCGCCATCGGGCACTTTGCGCTCGAGCAGCTGGTCGTGCTGGTCGTCGCCGCGCCCGGCCACAGACGGGTCGTCACCTCACCCGAGATACGCCTGCGACTCGCGGAGGCAGCGTTCGGTGACCTGCCGCGAGCGACGGTCGAGCTCGACGAGCACGCTTTCACCGTCGACCTGTTGCGCGAAGGGCGCTTCCACGAGCCGCTCGTCCTGATCGGCGCCGACCAGCTCGCCGCCTTCGCCACGTGGAAGGAGCCCGACGAGGTGCTGCGCCTCGCGCGGCTGGGCGTCGCCACCCGGCCGACCCACGGCCGCTCGCTGCTCGAGGGAGTCCTCGCGGGCCTCGAGCACCCCGAGCGCGTCGAGCTCTTCGAGCTCGAGCCGCTGCCGATCTCCTCCTCGGACATCCGGGCCAGAATCGCGCGGGGTCAGACTTCCGGCGGTACCGTCCCTGCACCCGTCGAGCGCACGATCGCGGCATTCGGCCTCTACCGCGACGGTTGACGTCCGCGCGCCCGCGGTACACTTCGGGCGACCGAGAGGAACCGACGAAGCTCTGACACCGCTCGAACAAGCCCGCCGCATCGCCGCTCTCGCCAACGAGAAGCTGGCGCACGACATCGTGATCCTGGACATGCGGCCTCTGGCTACCTTCACCGATTTCTTCGTGATCTGCAGTGGCCAGAACGCGCGGCAGACGAAGGCGATCTCCGACGAGATCCACGGGCGCCTGAAGAAGGACGAAGGTCTGCTGCCGCGCTCGACGGCGGGCACCGCCGAGTCGACCTGGATCGTCGCCGACTACCTCGACGTCGTCGTCCACATCTTCACGCCGGAGGCGCGCGGCTTCTATCGCCTCGAGCACCTGTGGGGCGACGTGCCGACAGTCGAACCGGAGCTCGAGGCCGCGGCGAGCTAGCCTGGGCCGTTGTCCGAGGAGGCAACTACACTCCCCCATGTGCTCACCTCCAACCAGAAAGGCGCAGTAGCCGAGACGGCGATCATCCACGCCGCGACTAGGCTCGGCGTGGGCGTGTTGAAGCCCGTCGCAGACGAGCGCTACGACTTGGTCTTCGACCTGCGGCCGAGGCTCGTTCGTGTCCAGTGCAAGTGGGCTGTCCGCCTTGGGCCGGTCGTCAGTATTCGCTGCTACTCGTGTCGGAGGACTGCCAACGGTCTGAGAAAACGTTCGTACACCGCGGACGAAGTCGATGCCCTGGCCGCCTACTGCCTCGAGCTCGACAGGTGCTTCCTAGTTCCCGCGGGTCGCATCGCCGAGCGGAGCGAGGTCCGGCTGCGACTCGCGCCGCCTCTGAACAGCCAGCGGTCGGGAGTGAACTGGGCGGCTGAGTACGACCTCGCCGCTACACTGGGGCGGCAGCTTCTGGGGCCATAGCTCAGCTGGGAGAGCGCCTGCGTGGCACGCAGGAGGTCGCCGGTTCGAGCCCGGCTGGCTCCACCTTACGAGGTATTGCGCGAACCGCCGCCGGAATCCTGTAGGTCGGGATGATCCGGCGGCGGTCGTGCACTTGGATGTCTTTGACGAGCGTGCGGAGTAGTTCTTTGGCTTGCTCGGGGTTCTCACGATTTCTTCGAGTTGGTCGGGCGGTGTGTGCGCCTGTGTGGCGAGGACAGCGCCGCCCTCGCTGGGCCCGCCGGCGAAAGAGAAGCCGACCTCTCCGCCCGCCCTCGAGCCCTTGCCGGCCCCAGCCTGGTCTCACCGCCATCGATGTCGAAGGGCGCAACGGCAGCACCTTGCCGCCGCCGCGCGGCGCGTCTGGATCAGCCAATCAGTTTTGGTCGCGCCGGCAGAGGAGCCAGGGATCAACGACGCGCGCGCCCAGACGGATACGCCTACGCGGGCCGCGAACGATCCCTCTACATAGAGAGGCCCTTTTCGGGGCGGACAACTCACACGCCGCCGCGAAAACTTACGAGACATTTACAGCCGCGGCCAGCGAGTCCGCGTCGTGTTAGTGCCGTGTCATCGCGGCCTGGTATAGCGCCGTGTTTACTTAGTACCGGGGCAACGTAGTCTTCATAGCGGTGCAACCGTTCGCCGCCAGGGACGATCTCCATGCTCCGCTCTCGCCTTCGGTGACGAGCGTCCCCCGCAATCTCAGTCTCTTGCTAGCAAGTTATTCGTCCCACACCCACTTAGATACATGGCGGCGAAGGTGCGTCTTCTGTAGCGTCCCAGACCGTGCCGGACCACCCGTCGGCCGGACGTCCAGCTCATGTGCGGCCCGCGAGTTGGCCGGCGCGGCCTCTGGGCGGGCTCTGGCGAGACGGGGACTTCATGCGCCTCTGGACCGCGCAGACGGTCAGTGCCGTCGGGAGCCAGGTGACGCTACTGGCGTTGCCGTTGACGGCGCTTATCGTGCTTCACGCGAAGTCGTTCGAGGTCGCGCTGCTGGTGACGGCGGGGAGCCTGCCGAATCTGTTGGGGATAGCGGCGGGCGTCTGGGTCGATCAGGTTCGTCGGCGCCCGGTCATGATCGCGGCGGACCTCGGGCGCGCGGCCTTGCTCGTCTCGGCTCCGGTCGCGTACGGGCTCGGGATCTTGACGCTTCCCCATCTCTTCGTCATCGCCGTGGTCAACGGGCTGCTCTCGGTCCTCTTCGAGATCGCCTCACAGGCGTATCTCCCGACGGTTGTCGCGCCCACAGAGCTGATCGAGGCAAACGCGAAGTTCGAGGCGAGCCGTGTCGTCGCGTCGGCCGCCGGTCCCGGCGCCGCCGGTGGGCTGATCTCACTCGTAACGGCTCCCGTCGCGCTCGTGGCAGACGCAGCGTCATTCGTCGCGTCCGCGCTCTTCATCGGTTCCGTCTCGCGACGCGACGAGGGGCCGCAGGTTGCGCGCCGCGAGACGCGGGCGACGCGGCGGGACCTCCGCGAAGGCGGACGGTACGTGCTCGGCCATCCGTACCTGCGTCCACTTCTGCTCTCGCACTCGTTGGCGAACCTTGCGCTCGGATTCGTGTGGGCAATCGTCATCGTCTACGCCGTTCGCCAGCTCGGACTGACGGCCGCACTCGTCGGGGTCGTGCTTTCACTAGGGCAGATCGGAGGATTCACCGGCGCTGCGTTCGGCCGACGAGTCGCCGAGCGTCTCGGAGTCGGCCGGACGGTCGTAACCGCATTCTTTCTCTTCGGCCCAGCAACCCTCGTCCTAGCCGTCGCACCGAGAGATGCGGCGATCCCCTTCCTCGCGCTCGGCTGGACTCTCGAGAACCTCGCCCGAGCGCTCTACAGCGTCAGCGCCACGAGCGTCCGCCAAGCGCTCGTCCCAGACCGCCTGCAGGCACGCGTGATCGGCTTCACCACCACCGCCGGCACGGGCGCCTTCCCACTCGGAACGGCGATCGGCGGCGCCCTCGCCGGCGGGCTCGGACTGCGGCAGGCGATGCTGATCGGCGCACTCCTCAGCTTCCTGCCATTCATCCCAGTCGCCGCGTCACCCGTACGCTCCCTCCGCGAACTCCCCGCTGGAGTCGAGTGAGTAGCCGGCAACGCCTGAAAGTGACTGGTTCACGTCGTCAAGATGGACGCGGGCTAGGAAGTCGCGGTCGTACCTTCCTTCCTTACATGGATGCAGCCGTCCGCCACATCGACCTCGTCGTAAGCTCGCTCGAGGCGAGCCTCGACTTCTACCGCGGTCTCCTGTTCCCGCTGGGCTGGAGCGACGGCGACCGCATCGTCGGCGAGCGCGGCGAGCCGGTCTATTACCTGGCCGCGCCACCCGCCGAGGGCGCTATCGGGCTCGGGCTCCGCGAGCGGCAGTCGTCGGATGCGCGCCCCTACGACCGCTACAGCATCGGGCTGCACCACATCGCCTTCCATGTCGCTTCTCGTGCGGTCGTTGATGAACGTGCTGGCTGGCTGAAAGCGCAGGGTGCCGAGATCGAGTCGGTGCCGATCGAGCACGACTACCGCCCCGGCTACTACGCCGTCTTCTTCTACGATCCTGACGGTCTCAAGCTCGAGCTCGTCCACCGTCCCACGTTGTCTGTCGCGTCCGAGGAAGCGCTCGCCGAAGGCGCGGGTTACGTCCTCCGCGACGCCGCAGTCGCCGACGCAGCCGCGATAGCTCCGTTGCTCGAAGAGCTCGGGTATCCGGCCACCAGCGACCAGGTGGAGGAAAGGCTAGGACGGCTCGAGATGACGCCAAACGAACGGCTACTAATAGCGACTGGTTCCGATGGCGTCCTCGGCCTCGCATCCATGCGGATCGAGTGGCCGATCGAGCACGACGCTCCGGCATGCCGACTCACGGCGCTCGTCGTCGCGTCCTCCGCACGGCGCCGGGGCGTTGGCGGCACACTCGTCCGGACTATTGAGCAGCTCGCACAGCGCGTGGGCTGCTCACAGATCGTCCTCTCATCCCGACGCACGCGCGCCGACGCCCATGCCTTCTACGAGCGCCTGGGCTACGAGGCGACGAGCTTCGGCTTCAAGAAGCGGCTCGACGCGGCCTGACCGCACAGG
>JACCZA010000252.1 GCA_013696185.1 Actinomycetota bacterium | reverse complement strand
ATCTACAAGCTCGGGAGCGCGGGCGGCCGCGTCTCGACCTCGGCTGTCGCCGAGCGCATGGGGGTCGCGCCGTCGTCGGTGACGGCGATGCTCAAGAAGCTGTCCGACCGCGGCCTGGCCGAGCACGTGCCCTACAAGGGCGTCGCCCTCACCGAGGCGGGCCAGCGGGTGGCGCTCGAGGTGCTGCGCCACCACCGGCTGCTCGAGCTCTATCTCGCCGAGCACCTCGGTGTGCCGTGGGACCGCGTCCACGAGGAGGCCGAGTCGCTCGAGCACGTGATCTCCGAGGACCTCGAGGCGCGGATCGCGGCCAAGCTCGGCGAGCCCACCCACGACCCGCACGGCGACCCGATCCCGGACGCCGACCTCCACCTCGAGCCCTCCACGCTGCGCTCGCTCGACGAGCTCGAGCCGGGCGAGCGGGCCACGATCCGCCGTGTCCCTGACGGCGACACATCGCTCCTGCGCTACCTCGTGAGTGTCGAGCTCGTGCCGGGCCAGACCGTCGCGGTCACACGGTCGGCGCCGCTCGGCGAGCCCCTGACCGTGCTGGCAGGCACGACCGAGCTCGCCGTCTCGCGCGACCTCGCCGCCCGCATCGAGGTCGGCTCGCCCGAGTAGCGCGCTGGGTCAGGACCCCGTCCGTTTCTCTGTGGCTCAGCCGACGAGCAGGCCCGTCGCGTACATGACCGCGACGCCTGCAAAGAAGCCGCCGAGCACCCACGGCGAGGTGAGGCCGCCGGGCGCCTTGCGGGCGACATAGCGGCCGACCTCGAAGACGACCTCGAGGGCGGCGCCGGCCGCGGCGGCGAAGAAGACGACACCGAGGACGTCGCTCGTGACGAAGCCGCCGAGCCAGGCGCCGGGCACAGCCGGGCCGCCGGCCACCGCGGCCAGGACGACGAGACGGCGGAGGCTGGCCGTGCGCTCGCCCTCGGCGATGGGAGCCGCAATACCGAGACCCTCCGTCACGTTGTGCACCATGAAGCCGATCACGAGGAACGACCCGAGCGCAAGCTCCCCGAGCGCGAAGGACGAGCCGACGGCCAGGCCCTCGCCGAAGTTGTGCAGGCCGATCCCCACCGCGACGAGCGTGGCGAGGGCGACTCCGCTCGGCACGCCGGCGGGGCCGCCCGTCACGCCGCCGAACCGGTGCGAGATGGCGGTCAGGGTCAGGTAGCTGACCGCCACTCCGAGCAGCACGAGGCCCGTCCCGCCGAGTGCGCTCGGGAGCGCGGCCTGGAGGGCCAGCGCCTCCGACAGGGCATCGAGGGCGAGGAAGCTGAGCAGCCCGGCGGTGAGGGCCATGAAGGCCGCGAGCCAGTGCGCCCGCGCGCGCCGGAGCGAGGGGAGCCACAGCAGCCCGAGCCCCACGGGAACGACGCCCACGAGGAGCCCGATGATGCCGTAGCCGAGGAAGCTCGCGGGCGAGGCACGCGGCGTCTCGACGGCCGCAGGCACCTCGTGCACTGTCTCGATCCCGGTCGAGCTGGTGACGCCGACGGCGATCGGGTCGTCCCTGACCCAGTCGAAGGGGACGGTGATCGTGCTCGAGCGCAGACGGCCCAGGGTCGCCGGGCCGTCGAGCGAGAAGGGGAGGACGGCATCGTCGACCGTGACCGAGGCGATGGTCAGGTCGGCCGTCTGCGGGTTCGTGACGCGGATCCTGATCTCCCCGGGCGAGAACTCCACACGACGGATGTCGAACGCGTCCGCCTGCGGTGGGCTCGAGCCGATGAGGTTCGTCAGCGAGCTGCCCGTGGCCGCGAAGAGCGACACGGCACCGACGAGGAGCACGATCGGGAGGAGCGCCCACAGACGCCAGCGGGCGCCACCGCCCCGTTCGCGAGCGGCCGCCGCCGCCTCCATCAGTCGACCACGTTGAAGAAGCCCATCCAGCCGAGCTCGGTGAACTCGGTCTGGTGCGCGTGGAACATGAAGAGGCCCGCGTTGTGGAAGTCGATCTCGATGATCCCGCGCTGTCCCTGAGACAGCATGATCGTGTCCGTGTACTCGAACTGATCGGTCGAGCCGGTCGGGTAGTAGCGGAAGAACTCGCCGTGCAGGTGGAACGAGTTGATGAGGTCGAACTCGGTGAGGTTCGCGAGGTAGATGCGCACCGTCTGCGTGCGCTTCACCACGATCGGGTACTTCGCGTAGTAGAAGGCGAGTCCGTTGACGGTGTAGAAGTTGTTCCCGCCGTCGCCGTCGGTGTCGTAGCCGTTCATCACCATCACGAGCTCCTGCGCGGGCTTG
>JACCZA010000009.1 GCA_013696185.1 Actinomycetota bacterium | reverse complement strand
GTGCGGCTCGATCTCGCGCAGCGTGCGCCGGACGAGCTGCGCGACGGAGATGCGGTTGCGCCGCCCCGTCGCGAGGTCCATCACCGGCGCCTCGAGGCCGTAGCGGGCGGCGAGCCACTTGTTCTCGGTCGTGAGGATGCGGTGGTACGAGGGGATCTCCTCGCCCCGCTCGAAGCGCTCGCACAGGTGCTTGACGAGGGCCTGGGAGTAGGCGGTGAGCGCGACGGCGTCCTCCACGCGCGTGACCGCGTCGCAGATGCGGATCTCGACCGTGCCCCACTTCGGGTGCAGGCGGATGTCCCACCAGATGTGCGTGTAATCCGCGATGCAGCCCGTCTTCTCGAGCTGCCCGACGAGCTCGGCGTAGTCGTTGTAGTCGCGGAAGCGCGGCGGCGGCCCCGAGCGGGGGAACGCCGCGAAGACCATCTGCCGGCTCGAGCGGAGGCCGGTCGCCTCGCCGCGCCAGAACGGCGAGCTCGCGGAGAGAGCCAGGAGGGGCGCGATCTGCGGCAGGAGCCCGTTCACCACCTGGATCGCCTTCTCCGGGTCGTCGACGGCCACGTGCACGTGCATGCCGAAGATCAGCTCCCGCCGGGCGATGTACTGGAGCTGGTCGACGAGGTTGCGGTAGCGGTCGCGCGCGGTGATCCTTTGACGCTCGAACAGGCTGAAGGGATGGGTCCCGGCCGAGCCGACGCGCAGGCCCTTCTCGCGGGCGATGCAGCCGACGTAGGCGCGCAGCTTGCGCAGCTCGGCGTGCACGTCGGCCGCGGTGCGGCAGACCGGCGTCGCGATCTCGAGCACCGACTGCATCAGCTCGGCGTTCAGCTGGCTCTCGAGCTCGTGTCCGGCGGTGGCCGCGAGCACCGTGTCGATGTGCTGGACGAGGTCGAAGGTCTCGCTGTCGAGGAGCATGTACTCCTCCTCGACGCCGAGCGTGTACGGATCGCCCTGCCCGAAGCGGTGCTCGAGGACGCTGCCCCCCGCGGCGAAGCCGTTACCGGTGATGGAGTGCGGGTAGGCGGGCTTCACGGGTTGGCGGATCCTCCCTGGACGCGCCTAGCGGCGCAACAGCGCGTCGGCCTCGATCTCCACCCGCCAGCGCGAGTCGAGCAGGGCCTTGACGACGAGCGCGGTGCTCGCGGGGCGGATCTCGCCGAAGACCTCGCCGTGGGCGCGCCCGATCTCGTCCATGTCGGCTGCCTCCGTCAGGAACATGCGGGTGCGGACGACGTCTGCCGCGCTCGCTCCCGCCTCGGCGAGCGCGCCGAGGATCAGCTCGAGACACAGCCGCGCCTGCCCGTAGGCGTCCTCCGGCGGCTCCCCGCCGTCCGCAGCGATCGGCGCCGTGCCCGAGACGAAGACGTGGGGGCCGCTCACCACGGCGCGGGAGTAGCCGACGACTGCTTCGTAGGGCGAGTGGCCGGGGATCGTCCGTCGCTCCACGCGCCTAGTATCGCCGCCGGTGAACGCCTTGCGGCAGATCGAGGGCTGGCCCGTGCCGGCAGCGGCCGCAGGGGTCGTCGAGCGCGGCGGCAGGGTGCGTCACCGGGGCGACAGCGCCCGGCTCTTCCGGTTCGCATCCGTCACGAAGCCGGTGACGGCGCTCGCGGCGCTCGTGGCGGTCGAGGAGGGAGTGGTCGATCTCGAGGAGCCGGCGGGCCCGCCCGGATCGACGGTCCGGCACCTGCTCGCGCACGCCTCGGGGCTGCCGCTCAACGCGGGGGCGCCGATCGGGCCGCCGGGCCGCCGCCGCATCTACTCGAACGCCGGCTTCGAGGCGATCGCCCGGCTCGTGGCCGAGCGGGCCGAGATGCCGTTCGCGGAGTATCTCGGCGCCGCGGTGCTCGAGCCGCTCTCCCTCCGCGCGGAGCTCGTCGGCTCGCCCGCCTGGGGGCTGCGCGGCACGCTCGAGGACCTGCTCGCCGTCGCCCGCGAGCTCCTCGTCCCGACGTTGCTCGCGCCCGAGACGCTCGCCGAGGCGACCTCGGTCGCCTACCCGGGCCTGAGCGGCGTCCTGCCGGGCTACGGCCGGACCGAGCGGAACGACTGGGGGCTCGGCTTCGAGGTGCGTGACGGGAAGTCGCCCCACTGGACGGGGTCGCGCAACTCGCCTCGCACCTTCGGGCACTTCGGTGCGAGCGGCACGTTCGTCTGGGTCGACCCGGAGGCGGGGCTCGCCTGCGCCTGCCTCACGAACCGCGAGTTCGACGGCTGGGCGAAGGAGGCGTGGCCCCGGCTCTCGGACGCCGTGCTCGCCGAGGCGGCGGCCGGCCGGGAGCCCGAGACGTCAGGCGGTTGACGGACGCGGCACGACGCGCAGCTCGGCCCGCATGCCGCGGCTCGCGTGGTCTGCGAGCGAGCACCACAGGCGGAAGCGGCCAGGCAGGAGCCGTGTCCGCAGCAAGCCTCGCTCGTCGGGTTGCGTGCCTCGAAGTGCGTACGTGCGGGTACCGCCCACCCGGCGCAGGCGAAGGTCGTGCTCGTCCTCGCCGAGGTTGACGAGCTCGATCAGCGCCGGGCCGGCGACGATCGACTGGCGCGAGAGGCGGTACTCGAACTCGAGGGCGGTCACCTGGAGGCGCGCGGGCGGCGCGGGCGGCAGCCCTCGGCTCGGGGGCGAGACCGCGAGTGCCGCCCCGGCGAGCACGCCGGCGAGCAGGAGCCTCATCGCAGCAGCTGCACGCGCGGGAAGCCGGATGCACCGGGGATCACGGCGCCCGCGTCCGCGCCGAGCCACTGCTCGAGCAGCGAGCTGTAGAGGCTGCGGAAGTCGACGGTCGCTCGCAGGTTGCCCTCACGGTCGAGACCGGCTCCGAGACCCGGGAACTCGCCCAGGAGCTGCCCGCGCACCCGCGTCCCGAGCAGGAGGGCGATCCCGGCGGCGCCGTGGTCGGTGCCGTTCGAGCCGTTCTCCCTGGCGCGGCGCCCGAACTCGGACCAGACGAGCGTGACCACCCGGTCGGCCACGCCGCGCGCCTCGAGGTCGCGCTGAAAGGCGAGCAGCGACTCGCTCGTGACCGTCAGGCCGCTCGCGAGCGCTCCCGGCTGCTCGGAGTGCGTGTCGTACATGCCGTAGGCGTTGAGCGAGACGCAGTGCAGCGGCAGGCCGGCGGCGATCATCGCTGCGAGACCGGCGAGCCGCTGCGGGAAGGGGCTGCGGTGCGCCGGATACGGGACGGGGCTGCCGAAGCGATTGCCTCCCGGGCCCTTCACCCGGAACGGCTGGAGCTGCCGTCGCAGCTGCTCGGCCTGGGCGGCGATCGCCCGCGCGCCGTCGGGGGCCGGATCCGCGCCGCCGCCTCCGCCGGCTCCGAGCGTCGCGAGCGCCTCGAGCATCCTGCTCTCGACCTCGCCGTACACGTTGCGACTCCCGAAGGAGTACTGATCGGCGCCTCGCAGCGCCGCCACCGGCACGCGGACGGTCGCGAGCGACGGGGCGAGCTCGTCGTCGAGGCTCAGGCCCTGGAGCGGGTTGTCGGGGTCGCCGGCGCGGTCGAGGTAGCGCCCCAGCCAGCCCGTGCGCAGCCCCGCATTCGTGGCACCTACCTCCCAGTAGTGGCGCGAGGTGAAGTGCGACTGGTCGGCATCGGCGTAGCCGACCGCGGGGGCGACCGCGAGCTTGCCCTCGCGGTGGAGCGTCTCGAGCGCGGAGGCCGATGGATGCCAGCGCAGGCGGTCGTCCTCCGTGAAGGCGAGGCCCGAGTCGGGCAGGGCGAGCCTCGGCCGCAGGCGCCGGTACTCCGGGTCGGCGTAGGGAAAGAGCAGCGAGAGCGAGTCCGTGCCGCCGGCCATGAAGACGGAGACGAGGATCGGCCGGGCGGTCGCCGCGCGGGCGATCCCCTGCTCGAGGCCCGCGAGGCGGAGCGAGCCGCTGCCGTAGACCGCGAGCGCGAGGCCCACCGACCGCGCGAGGAAGCTGCGTCGGTCGAGCCCGGTGCCGGCCGGGACGGGCATGCCCGGCTCGACCGCCGGCAGCCCGGAGCCTGCCTCGGCGGCGGCCCGTCGCAGGAGCGACGCGCGCGAGAACTCGGTGCAGCAGCGCTCGCTCACGCGCTCTGCAGATCGGGGGAGACGGCGATCAGGTGGCGAAGCGCGTTCTCGACCATCGCGGGATAGCGCCCGCGCTTGGACGTCGACGTGCCCGCGTCCGCGAGCGCCCGCTCGGCGAAGGCGAGCAGGGCTCGCCGCGTCGCTGTCGAGAGGGTCGGACGGCCCCAGTGGCCGAGCGCCCGCTCCAGCAGCTTCGGCCCGTCGAAAGGGGCCGGGAGCGCGGGATCGAGGGCGGCAGGCTCGAGCACGGCCCCGGCCGTCTGCCAGCGCGCGAGGAACGACGCGGTGTCGAGCCAGCGCTCGTCGTCCCAGCCGGCGACATCGGGCGGGTGGAAGAGCTGCTGGCCGGCGAGCCCGTTGAGGTAGGCCCAGGCGGTCGTGTCGATCCGCCTGCCGGTCGCGCGGAGCATGCCGGCGGTGAAGACGACCGGCGACTTGATCAGCCGCGGGCCCTCGTGCAGCTCCGGGTGCAGGAGGATCGCCTCGACGACGGGCCGCGTCTGGAAGCGGCCGCGCACGTAGAGCTGCTCGAGCGCTCTGCGGGCGGCGGGGGGCGGCGCCGTCGGGACGAACGAGCGCCAGAGCTTGTCGACCAGGAACGAGGGGTGCAGGCGGTGGCGCACGCACAGGCGGCAGGCGTCCCGCCAGCCGAAGTGCCCGACCTGGCCGAAGATCTCCTTCAGCCGCTCGTCGTGGCGCGAGGAGTCGAAGCGGAAGTCGATCGGTCCCGTGCCGCGACGGTAGTCGTTGCGGAAGCCGGTCAGCGCGCGGGCCTGCTCGCGCACGTCCGCCTCGGTGTAGCCGCGCTTCGCCCCGAGCGTGAAGAGCTCCATCAGCTCCCGGGCGTAGTTCTCGTTCGGCGCGCGCTTCTCGTTCCGGTTGCCGTTCAGCCAGAGGAGCATCGCCGGGTCGACGGTGATCGACATCAGCAGCTTCTCGAACGAGCCGAGCCAGTAGCGGCGGAAGGTCTGATTCTGGTTCAGCATCAGGCGCTGCGAGCCGACGCCGTCGTTCGAGGTGGCGAACCAGTCGTGCCAGACGAGCGTCATCCGCTCCACGAGCGGGCGGCTCGTGCGCACCATCCGGTCGAGCCACCAGACGTGATCGTGGCCGTAGGCGTCGTAGGGTGCGAGTGGGTGGCCGCCGTCGTCGACGGGCGCCGGCCCGACGAAGCGCTCGCGCCCCGGCCTCGTCAGCGAGAGGACGGCCCGGCGCAAGCCGAGCCGCGCGAGCGCCTCGGCCTCTCCTCGCC